>NZ_DKSQ01000106.1:0-22922 GCF_002472765.1 Empedobacter sp. UBA7252 | reverse complement strand
AACGCTATCTTTAATTCCACATTTGTGGGATCAAATTGCGGAAGTGCGCAACATCAAAATGTTAATCAATTATGGAATTGAAAATTTGAGATTTGGACAAGCTGTTTTGGTTGATAGTGAGGTAAGATTAACTGCAAAATTGAAATCTATTACTAATTTGAGAGGAATTGCAAAAGTTGTCATCGAAGCAAATTTAGAAATTAAAGATAATCCGAAACCTGCTTATACGGCGGATGTGGTTTTCCTTTACCACTTTAATGATTAATTAAAGATCAATATAATTTACAAAGCTTCTATTTTTTATAGAAGCTTTTTCTTTTCATAAAATATCGAAGTATCTTGCGCTCGATTTCATATAACATGCAAAAAATTCAAAATAATAAAACCTTAATTTCTATTGTTGGACCAACTGCAATTGGTAAAACCAATTTGGCAATAGAAGTTGCAAAACATTTTCAATCCGAAATTATTTCTTGTGATAGTCGTCAATTTTTCAAAGAAATGAAGATAGGAACTGCTGTTCCTTCTGAGGAAGAATTGACTGAAGTGAAGCATCATTTTATTCAAAATATTTCTATTCACGAAAAATATTCGGTTGGTGATTTTGAGCGTGATGGCTTAGCTTTTTTGAATAATTATTTCAAAACAAATGACATTTGCGTCATGGTTGGTGGATCTGGTTTATATGAAAAAGCGATCACAGTTGGCTTTGACGAATTTCCTGATGTTAATCCTAAAATTAGAGAAGATTTGAATAATGAGCTTGCTGAATTTGGAATTGAAAAATTGCAAAAAGAATTGCAAGAAGTCGATCCAAAGTATTTTGAAGAAGTTGATATTTTCAATAAACAGCGTGTAACACGTGCTTTAGAAATTTTTAGATCTTCGGGTTTACCTTTCTCTAACTTCAGAAATCAAGATTTGAACAAACATCCATTTAACATAATTAAAATCGGTTTAGAACTTCCTCGCGAAGAAATGTACGACCGAATCAATCGTCGAGTTGATATTATGATGAACGAAGGTTTATTAAATGAAGCAAAAAATTTATTTCCTTTAAAAGATTTGAATGCTTTGCAAACTGTTGGTTATCGAGAATTGTTCGACTTTTTTGAAGAGAAAATTACATTGGATTTTGCGATAGAAGAAATCAAAAAGAATACAAGACGTTTTGCAAAACGTCAAATGACATGGTTCAAAAAAGATGAAACTGTCAATTGGTTTTCTCCTTTCGAACAAGAAAATATCATTAATTTTATATCGAACAAAATATAAATTATGGAAAATTTTGTTGCCATCGATTTCGAAACTGCAAACAATTATCGTAATTCTGCTTGCGCGGTTGGAATTGTAACTGTGACAGATAATGTGATTACAGACGAGTATTACACGTTAATTCAACCACCACAAAATCAATATAATTATCATAATATTTTGGTTCATGGAATTCGTCCCGAAGACACAATTGATGCACCAAGTTTTGAAGACGTCTATTTTGAAATCAAACATCGTTTGCAAAATCAGCTTGTTGTTGCACATAACGAATCGTTTGATCGTTCTGTTTTGAAGAATACAATGGAGTTTTATAGCCTCAATTACTCTCAACTTAACCTTGCCGAAAAGTGGGAATGTACATACAGAATTTTCAAACAGAAAGGAATTGTTCCTACAAAATTATCCGATTGTGCTCGCCGATTTAATCTTCAACTCAACCATCATGAAGCTTTATCTGATGCAAAAGTTTGTGCTCAATTATACTTATTAAAATAGTTTTACTAAAAATTTATCTGATTAAACATTTAAAAAACAATTCTACATTAATTATAATAAATTTATATTCAGCAATATATCCATTTACAAATATTTGTAAGTATTTACAAGTATTTAAAATTGATTAATAATAACTTTAATAACTCACTATTTCTAAGAAAATTTAATAAAGCAAAAATTCTATTCTAAATAAGTTGATTTTATGAAATGAATTGAGAATGCAAAATTTTGAAAATTAACTTTCAAAATTTTATAAAATGAAGTATAAACTAAAATTTAGTTCCGATAAATCTTTGCAAGTTGAAAAAAATAATAATTTAAAAAATTGATTTCAATTGTTTTTATCGAAGAAGTAAAATAATCACATTATGTATTTAACATAATAAAGAGGGTTACTCTGGGAACATTAATTTCATAATTGAAAAATTGATACCTCCCTACTCTTTTTAAAAAGATAAAAAAAGGTTGCATTTGCAACCTTTTTTATAACATTATAACGCCTTCTATCTTCGAAACTTCTTTGTAATAATTGATTACTGTATCCGCATCAATCACATAAAGTTTAATCGAAATAGATGTATATTTTCTATTTTTTGAAGCTTTGTAATCAAATTCAGCATTCGTTCCTGCAAAAATATCTTTGATTTTTTCCATCGTTTCTTCACTTGAAGGATAAATGAATTTGAACAAATAATCAGCTGGAAATTTTTGTACATCATCTAATCTTTCTTTGAATTTTGCATAAAAATCTTGCTCATTGTGAGAGCTATCTGGTATTTCTTCGAATGTATAATCTCTATTTGTGTCCATATCTATTATTTTTTTGTTACAATGTCAAAAACAATACCACTTCACATTATTGATAAAATATAGAATTAATAAGACATTTTGACATATTATAAATCTTATAATTTTAATCTCATTAAATAATCTATTTGTTCATCATCACCAAGTCTGAAAATATGTTGATCGAATTTTTCGAAACCATTCTTTAAATAGAAATTAATCGCAGAAATATTCTTTTCCCAAACTCCTAACCAAATTGTATGCAAGTTGAGGTTTTTAGTTATTTCTACAGCTTTATTAAAAAGAATTTGTCCAATTTTCTTTCCTTGAAACAATTCTAACACATAAATTCTTTCAATTTCCAAAGAATTCATATCATAAACTTCTGTTTGAGCATCACCAATATTTAATTTCAGATAACCGACAATTTTTTGGTTAATCATTGCAAAAAAGAACAACGAATTTTGATTCTTCAATTCTTTTAATAATTGATCTTCTGAAAAACTTTCGTTCAAATATTTTTGCATATCCTCTTCTGTGTTAGAAGAAGAAAATGTATCTGCAAATGTCTTTTTAGAGATTTCTTGAAGTTCTGTAATGTGTTTTTCTTCAACTCTTTTTATTGTAATTTCTTCGTTCATTAATGCGAAACAAATTTTAATCCTACAATTGAACTAATTAATGTAAAAATAAAGAATATTCTCCAAAAATTAGCTGGTTCTTTGAATACAAAAATTCCGATTAAAACTGTTCCAACAGCGCCAATTCCAGTCCAAACAGCATAAGCAGTTCCCAAAGGTAAAGTTTGTGTTGCTTTGATTAATAACGTCATACTTGCAACCAAACATATTGCAAAAGCGCCATACCAAATGTACATTTCTGAGCCTGTTGTTTCTTTGGCTTTCCCTAAAGATGATGTAAATCCAATCTCGAATAATCCTCCTAAAATCAATAAAATCCAATTCATTTTGTTAATATTTTGATGCAAAGATGAATTAGAAAAAAATAGATTTTTTTTACATTTGTAAAAAAATTATTCGCTTAAATTTCTGTGCGAATCCTACTTAATGTCACTTGAGAAATTCCTAAATAAGACGCGATATAACCTAATTGCACACGATTAATCAAACTTGGATTTTCTTCTAACAATTTTTTATAACGATCAATCGCCGTTCCTAGTTGCCTAGAAATAAAACGCTCTTCAGTTTTTATCAATTCAATTTCAGCAAGTTTTCTTCCCCAATTTGCAATTTCTAAATTTGTAGCATAAAACAATTGTATGTCTGAAGATTTAATTTCATATAACTCACAATCTTCCATTAATTCGATTGTTTCGTAACTAATTTTATTTTCGACATAACTTCGCATCGATAAAATCAAATCGCCTTCTTTCCCAAACCAAAACGTAATTTCTTTTCCATCGTCTATCGTATACGCGCGAACAATTCCTTTTTTGATGAAATATAACTTTTTCTCAACTTTATCAGCATCAATAAGCGTGGTGTTTTTTGGTAATCGAATCAATTGAATTTTATCTGCTATCAATTGAATAGACTGTGATGAAAGTGGCGAAATTTGATTTAAGATTTGTTCTATTTCCATTATTGAAACTTATCTAGTAAAAGTAAACAAAAAACTCAACCTAAAATAGGCTGAGTCATTCAAATTAAATTAACACCTGAAGTCTACTTTGCATGTAGACCGCATTCTTTTTTACTATAGTCTTCCCACCACCATCTTCCGGCACGAAAATCTTCACCTTCGTTTATAGCACGTGTGCAAGGAGCACAACCAATACTTATAAAACCCTTGTCGTGTAACGGGTTGTAAGGAACTCTATTTTCTTTCAAATATTCGAAACAATCCCCTGTTGTAAAATCAATCAATGGATTGAATTTGAATAATTGTTTTTCTTCGTCAAACTCTATTTCGTGCATATCATGTCGATTATTCGATTGCTCCGCACGCAAACCTGTAATCCAAACTGATGCTTCTTTTAATGCACGATTCAAAGGAATTACTTTTCTGATATAGCAACATTGTTTTCTTAAATCAACCGAATCGTAAAAAGGATTAATTCCATTTTCTTCAACAAAATTTTCTAACTCCTCTGTTGGTGGATAAAATGGTTTAATCTTCGCTTGATATTTAAATTCTGTTTTGTTCCACGTATTGTACGTTTCCTGAAAAACACGACCTGTATCTAAAGTAAAAATCTTAATATTGTCTAATTTTTGACTTAAAATAACATGAGAAATAACTTGATCTTCGAAACCAAAACTTGTCGAAAAAACTATTTTTTCTTTAACGTTGTTATTCAAAAAAAATAATTTTTCTTCTAAACTTACTTGTCCTGTAACTTTTTCTAATATCTCTTTTAGTTGATTCATTTTCTTATATAATATCTATAGTTTTTATAGAGTATTTATTTTAACAAATGTATTAATTCCAATTTTCTAAAACAACACTAATCTCGACTAATTTTATAGATATAATATAATATAGAATCAATAAATTATACAAGCAAATTTTGTTTATACTTAAATCATCTTCGAGAGTGAATTTTCATATTCGTAAAATAGAAGAAAATCAGTCCAAATTGGCATTAAATAAAGGTTTTCATAGAGTATGGATTGCTAATTAATTCGAAAATCAATATAATTATTAAGATAAAAACATTTAAAATGTCTTAAGAATAAATTCTATCTAATCATCTTCGAGAACGAATTATGAATATCACAAAACTAAAAAGTCAAACTTTACAATGTTTGACTTTTTAATTTATATTTTTTGTAATGATAAATTAGGACAAAAATGGATGAAAATAACCAAATCCAATAACCAAAATGTGGTAAATCATATTCATGTATTTGTAAAATATCTAATCTTGTTAAATGATTAATTTCGTATAATGACATTTGAATAACAGCGATAATACCTAATATTCATCCTATTTTTATCTTATAAAAAATCCAAGAAAATAATAATGTAAAGTTCCCTAACCAACAGATAAAATCAATTGGCAACTCTGATATCGTTATATATCCTAATATTAGATATGTAATTCAAATATTCTGTTCTAGAATCTCCAGAATAATATTCAATAAAATCAATACTTAATAAGTGAACAGGCAAAATTAAACTCACCAAATAAGTTAAAATACTTACAAATAAAAACAGATTATTTTTCCAATTTAGCTTCAAACTCTTCTATTTGCTTTTCCAATTTTTTATTCTCTTTTTCCAATTTGTTTTGAGGACTAAACATTGCATAAACCAGCAAGCCTACTCCTACTCCAACAACAGCTCCAATTTTTTCGTTCTTATTAATTGCTTTCGAAATTGCAATTCCTGCTGCTGCTCCAGTTGTTACGATAGAAACTGTATTTTCAAAACCTTTTGATTTTGTGTCCAAAACTTCTAATAAATTATTCATAGTTGATTATTTTTCAATAAACGTTGCAATAAATATTCCTAAATATAAATCATTCCAAATTATTTTAAAAATTGTTCGTATTAATTCAAGTGTTTATCTTTGTTCGGTAACATTTTTAGAATGGAAATACAAGACAAAATTTTAGCGCTTCGAGAAGAGCTTACTCAGCATAATTATAATTATTACGTTTTAGATAATCCGACAATTTCTGATTTCGAATTTGATTTGAAATTGAAAGAATTAAAACGATTAGAAGACGAAAATCCTATCTTTTTTGATGTTAATTCCCCTACACAACGCGTTGGTGGAATGGTTACAAAAAATTTTCCGACGATTACACACGAATTTAGAATGTATTCGTTAGACAATTCATATTCAATTGAAGATTTACAAGATTGGGAAAAACGAATTGAGAAAACGTTAGGTGAAAAAGTAGAATTTGTTTGCGAATTGAAATATGATGGCGCTTCGATTTCTATTTTGTATGAAAATGGAGAATTGACGCAGGCTGTAACGCGTGGAGATGGAACACAAGGTGATGAAATCACGAATAATATACGTACTATACAATCTGTTCCATTGAAATTGAAAGGAAATTATCCTGAACGTTTTTATATGCGTGGCGAAATTACAATTCCGCTCAATAAATTCGCTTCAATTAATGAAGAACGCGCTAATAATGGTTTAGAATTGTATGCAAATCCTCGAAATACCGCTTCTGGATCATTAAAATTACAAGATAATACAGAAGTTGCGAAACGCGGTTTACAATGTTTCCCATATTATTTTATCGGAAATAATTTACCTTATTCTACACAATGGGAAATGCTACAAGCCGCTGATGAATTAGGTTTTAAGATTCCGCATACATCAAAATTATGTACTTCTTTGGAAGAAGTTTTAGCTTTTGTAGATCATTGGGATATCGAACGTAAAAATTTACCTTACGAAACGGACGGAATTGTGATCAAAGTAAATTCTTTTTCGCAACAAGATGAATTAGGTTATACTGCGAAATCTCCACGTTGGGCAATGGCGTATAAATTTAAAGCTGAAGCTGCCGAAACCGAATTATTGAGCATCGATTATCAAGTTGGTCGTACTGGAGCGATTACGCCTGTTGCAAATCTTGCACCTATTTCTTTGGCTGGAACAATCGTAAAACGTGCTTCTGTCCACAACGAAGATATTATTAAAAAGTTGGATATCCGCATTGGTGATATGGTTTATGTGGAAAAAGGCGGCGAAATTATTCCGAAAATTGTTGGTGTTAATACTGATGTTCGCAAACCTGGAACGGAAGAAATCGAATTTATTAAAAATTGTCCTTCTTGCGGAACAGAATTAATTCGTAACGATGGCGAAGCACAGCATTATTGTCCAAATGAAAATGGTTGCGAACCTCAAATAATTGGAAAATTAGAGCATTTTGTTTCTCGAAAAGCAATGGATATTGAGAGTATTGGTGGTGAAACAGCTGTTTTGCTACACAAAGCAAATTTGCTTAATAACATTGCTGATTTTTATACTTTACAAAAAGAAGATATTTTGCCTCTGGAAAGAATGGCTGAAAAATCTGCTCAAAATATTATTAATTCTGTCGAAAAATCTAAAGAGCAACCTTTCGAAAAGGTGTTGTACGCAATTGGAATTCGTCATGTAGGTGAAACGGTTGCAAAAAAATTGGTTAAACATTTTCAAACTATTAATCGTTTGATGAATGCAACAATGGAAGAATTAGTTTCTGTAACGGATGTTGGAGAAAAAATTGCAATTTCGATTAAGGAATATTTTAAAGAAGAACAGCATCAAATTTTGATTCAACGTTTACGTGATTACGGGTTGAATTTCGAGATTGGTGAAGAAGCAAAACCTTTGTCAGATTCTTTGGAAGGCAAAACGTTTTTGTTTACAGGAACTTTGACTAAATTCAATCGAACTGATGCACAAAAAATGGTGGAAGATCATGGTGGAAAAAATATTTCTGCAGTTTCTAAAAACTTAAATTTTTTGGTTGCTGGCGATAAAGCTGGAAGTAAATTGAAAAAAGCAGAAGAAATTGGAACAGTTGTCGTGTTGACCGAGGACGAATTTTTAAATATGATTAACGGCTAATGGAATCAGGATTAATTGCTGTCATTATATTCGGAATTGTATTATTGATTTTGATTCCATTTATATATTATGGATTGAGAATGGCAGGCTACAACAAAGCTGCAATGATAGTTTCGCTTGCGATATTTTTTATTGTGATGATTCCGATGGTGAAATATGGTTACAGAAGTCAAATGTATTCTAATGATGATTTGAAAACCGATTTACACCAAGCTGGAATTGGGTTTAAAGGAAATTTAAAAATTGTTTCGACAGTTATTTCTGGAATTAAAAACATGAAACAAGAAACAGTTTTGATTATGGATTCTGCCGATGTCAATACCATTATTAATCGAATAGAAACTGATCCTCGATTCAAAATTTCTCCAGTAATATTGAGTTTGAAAGAAGAATTAGGTTCAAATGCAAAACATAAAACCAATAGAAATTATCGTTTTAAGGATAATTTTATTTTAGAAACTTACGGAATGTCTGATGATTACACGATTCGATATTCAGAACTGAAATTTAGAAAAGGAAACGACACGGTTTTCTTCAAAAAAGAAGAAGTGTATTAAAAAAATCCGTCAATTGACGGATTTTTTATTAATCTAAAACTTCAAGATTTGCAATATTGATTGGATTTCCTTCAATATAATTCACAACATTTTCAAAAGCTTTTGAGAAATATAATTCGTAACTATTTTCTTCAACGTAACCCAAATGCGGCGTACAAATTACATTCGGATTCGTTAGAAATTCATTATTTTTATCATAAATTGGTTCAGAGTTATATACATCTAAAGCAGCATAAGTTGGTGTATTTTGACTTAAAGCTTTACTTAAATCATTTTTCTTAATTAGTTCAGCTCTAGAAGTATTTACAATAATTGCATCATGTTTCATTAATTTCAAATCTTCAAATTTCACAATACCTTTTGTTTGCTCATTTAATCGAATATGAAGTGTAACAACATCGCTTGTAGAGAAAAAATCTTCTTTAGAATTACTTGCTTGAAAACCATCCTCCAATGCTTTTTGACGAGAATTTTCACTTCCCCAAACTTGCACTTTCGTTCCAAAAGCTTTTGCATATTGTGCAATCATCTGTCCTATTTTTCCATATCCCCAAATTCCAATTGTTTTACCATTTATTGTAGAACCAATATTAGTCTGCCACTCGCCTTTTTTCATCGCTTCGATAGCTTGAGGTATTTTTCGAGTTGCATTCATTATCAACATCCAAGTTAATTCGGCTGGAGCAATAGGAGAACCAATTCCTTCTGACACAGCAACTCCACTACTTGTACAAGCGGCTAAATCTAAATGATTTGAAATTTTGCCTGTTTGACTAATTAATTTCAAATTTGGTAAAAGGGATAATAATTCTTCATTTATTTTCGTACGTTCTCTTATCAAAACTAAAATTTGAACATCCTCAATTTCTTTTGCTAAATCCTTTGTATTTGTATATGAACGATTTAAAACCTTAACATCATAATCTTTTATTAAATCAAAACATTTCAAATACGGTACAGCATTTTGATAATCATCTAATATGGCAATTTTCATTGTTTAATTTTTAATAAATGTAGTTATTTTGATTTATCTAATTACTTTTCTCTTTCTTAATTATCTCATCAAATTCGTCCAAAGTATCTTTACTTTCAGTTTTGTAATTTTTAGATTTTCCTATAAAATGAATCAATTTTCTATCTTCAAAATAATAACGAAATTCTTCAATTTTCGATTTTTTATCATCAAATCCTTTCCAATATAAAGGAAAATTATAAGTTGTACCTTGTTCAAAAACAAAAGACAATTTATCATTTAACAAATAATATTCGGCTAAATATTGACCTGATTTTCCAAATTTTCGAACCACAATTTTTTCTAATTTATCGTTCAAAAAATAATAATTAATAAAACCACCTTCGGTAGAATCATCAGTTTCAATTTCTTTTATTTTTGTCCAAATTTTAATCGAATTAATTCGATTAAAATTTGATTTAATTGGATCTAATTTATTTTTAAAATCTTTTGAAATAATAACTTCAGAACTTTTAGAATCTTTTTGTTTTTGAGCAAATACATTAAATAAACTAAAAATAATAAACGAAATTAATAAAAGAGTTTTCTTCATTGTACTAAAATTATTTCCATAAAATTCAATAAAATAAACTAATTTTCAATCAATAATAATAGTGAATTTTATGCAATTTTGAGTCGCTCGTCATACCAATCAAATCAACTAAATAAAAAAATTCTATACTAAAGTTTTAAATTTTGAAATTCTTGGAGAGTTTCAAAATCATAATGGATATGATGGTATTTTTATTGGAAAACCAGATTTAAACTGGCATCTAAAATTTACAACAACTCACGAAAATATAAATCATCACTTTGATGAAGACAATTGTTTGGTATTTTATCCAACAACACAACAAGAATATGAAAAAATTATTGAGCGTTTATAATTTCATCATATCAAACCAATAAAATCTAAAAATCCATATTGGAATGATAACGGAATTTCTTTCTTAGATCCTGATGGATTTGCTGTCATTGTTTCACCTTTGAGAATTAAATAATTTGAAAAAATTCAAATTCTTAATAATCCGATGAATAAAAAATTAAATCCTTGGTATAAATTACAACAAGGTAAAATTAAAACTCCAAAATGGTTGTTTACAAGTGATGATTGGAAAACGTGGGATTAAACGTCTTTTTAATACAATATTTAGTCTTAATTTTACACCAAATTAATCGCCGTGAATCGAGAAGAAATAGGAAATCAACTGCTAAATGAAGTTTTACAAATTCAACTTGCCAATAAACCAATCAATTTTAAATATTTAGATTTAAAACGTTTGGTTGAAAATATTGCATTTGAGTTGACAAAAAACGAAGCTTTACAGTTTTCTAACTTTTTCTCGAAGCTATCTTTTATCTGTAATCAATACCAAGTTTCCACTAAAATTCATTCCTTTCGTAAAACGGCTCAACGAATTCTGAGCGAGAAATACGAACCGACAGAACACGAATATTTTACACATTATAAATATGTTGCAGATTTTATTTCTTCGATTTATGAAGTAATGATTCCAGCAGAAATTATCTACTATTTTCCTGAAAAAGAATTTTATACAAACAAAATTCTTACTCGAAATCGGGTTAAAAAATTGCGTGTTCAAGTGATTGAAATCAAACGAGATTGTTTGATTTGCGATCATGAAGATAATGAAACAGAAGAAAATATTACAGTTCAAATTGATGAGGATGGCGTAAATGAAAACTTTACTTCTGTTGAGGATTTTTGGGTTGGTGCACAATTAAATTTAGTCAATTCGACGATTGATGAAGAAGGAATTTATCATCCACGTTTTATCATTCTCGAACCAGATTATTTGGTTGATATTTCGGCAATTGCTGAATGTTTTCAGGATTATGGAACTTCTGAATTGCATTATATTCAGAAAAAATTTGAAGAATCGCCAAATAGTAAACACATTCGTTTAGGAAATTTTGCCAATTCAGTAGTCGATCATTTTTCAACAGAAAACATTGAAAACACAGATTTTAATGAGATTTTCAAGAATGATTTCAAAAATTATCCATTAGAATATACGGCTTGCAACGATTTGACGAATCCACAAGACTTGAAAGATTATTATCTGGAAGCAAAAGGTCATTTTGACCGTATTCAAAAAGTGTTGACCGAGGATTTTCCTCAATATGATATTTCGTTGGATCGTGCATTAATAGAGCCTTCATTTTTGTGCGAACAATATGGTATTCAGGGTCGTTTAGATTTATTAGACATTAATCCCGAAGGAAAAAATAAAATTATCGAGCTGAAATCTGGTGGTGCACCTTTTCCTGATGATGGAAAAAGTGTCAAGCCAAATCATGCGACGCAGCTCTTTTTATATTACCAAATTATTGGTGTTTTATATGATTTAGAGTTTAAAGATGTCACAAAAAACACCGAAGGTTATATCTTCTATTCGAAAGTATATCAAGGAAATTTACGTTTTGATGTGCCAACTTTAGCGCGAGTTCAACGTATTTTTGATTTACGAAATCGAATAATTATCAATGAAAATCGGTTAGCAAATCATGCATTAACCGATATTGAATCAACTATTTATTCGATTAAACCTGCCAATTTTATCAAACGAAAAATTAATCCTCGTTTCAAAGAAATTTTAGAAGAACAGTTGGATAAATTTATCTATCCGATCAAAAATAGTTCACCGTTAGAAAAAGCTTATTTTTATTCGTTTACGAATTTCATTGCGAAAGAGCAATATATGGCGAAACTTGGTTTGGGACAATCAACTTCTAACAACGGTTTGGCGAGTTTGTGGCTGAATACTTTCGAAGAAAAAAATAATAATTTCGAGATTATTTATGATTTAGAAATTGTAGAAAATCATATTTCTGATCCAAAACGTGAAATCAAGTTAAAAAGAACTAATCCTGCGAATGATTTTATTTCGATTCGCGAAGGTGATATTTGCATTCTTTATCCAAGAAATAATTTCAAAGATTCGGTTTTAACAAATCAGGTTTTTAAATGTACCATCAAAAGTATTTCGAGAGAATTTATTGTGTTGCGTTTTCGTTATCAGCAGCCCAACACACGCTTTTTTGATTCGTTTGATTCATCAGGAAAATGGGCTTTGGAACGCGATTTTATGGATTCTTCTTTTGTTTCGATGTACCGAAATCTGTATGGATTAATTCATTCTTCTAAAGCAAAAAAAGATTTGATTTTAACGCAATCTATTCCAAGAAATCAAATGGATTATGCGTATTTTAACTCAAATCTTTCGGATGAACAAAATCGAATCTTGAAAAAAGCGCTTTCTTCTAAAGATTATTTCTTGTTGAATGGACCTCCAGGAACAGGAAAAACATCGATTATCATCAAAGAATTGGTGAAAGAAATCTACGAGAAACAAGATTGTAATATTTTGCTTTTGGCGTATACAAATCGTGCGGTTGATGAATTATGTGAATCGATAAATTCGGCTATTTCTGATCAAATTGAACAAAAGTTCATCAGAATTGGGAATGAATTATCTACTTCTCCTGAATTTCATCCTAATTTATTGAATAAAATTATCGAGCAAAAAGATGTTGATTTAGAGCAAAAAGGAGAAAAATTTTCGAGAAAAACAATTCAAGATATTATTCGTAAACAACGCATTTTTGTTTCGACGGTTGCTTCAATTTCGAGTAAAAATGATATTCTGAAATTAAAGAAATTTGATACAATTATTATTGATGAAGCTTCACAAATTTTAGAACCACAAATTGTTGGAATTCTACCAAAAGCAGAACGTTTTATCATGATTGGTGATCACAAACAGTTGCCTGCAATTGTTTTGCAAAATCCTGAATTAGCAAAAACGAACAACGAATTATTAGAAAATATTGGTTTAATCAATCGTAAAAACTCAATTTTCGAACGTTTGTATGAATTTTGTGAGCGTAATAATAANNACCAATTGACTTATCAAGGAAGAATGCATGCTGAAATTGCAGATTTTCCGAACAATTATTTTTATGATGGAAAATTAAATGTTGCCTATGATATTCCAAATTTGAATGAAGAGATTAAGCAAAGTTTACATCGCCAACGTGCAGATTTACATTTTGAAAATCATAATCAATCAAATGATTTACAAAACTTTATTACGAATCATCGTTTTGCGTTTATCAATGTGGACGAAAATCCTTATTTGCCTTCAACGAATGAGCAAGAAGCCGATTTGATTGTGAAATTTGTACAAGAAATTATTCATTTATACGAAATCAATAAAAAAGAATTTGATGCAAAGAAAACAATTGGAATTATTGCGCCTTTCCGTAATCAAATTGCCTTGATTAAACAAAAATTAGAATTAGCAAATATTCCTAATTACGAGCAAATAACGGTTGATACAGTTGAGCGTTATCAAGGAAGTCAGCGCGATATTATTTTGTATAGTTTTGCGGTAACATATTATTCACAATTGAATGCGTTGGTGAATATGAATGACCAAGGAAATGTTGACCGAAAACTAAATGTGGCGTTAACACGTGCAAAAGAGCAATTATTTTTGATTGGAAATCAAACGATTTTGAAAGAAAATCAATTGATTAAAACATTAATTGAGTATTTAGAAAATAAATCTTCACATAAACTTATAATCTAATCAAAATCACTTCATAATTCATTTAAGATTCAGTAAATTTGTGCAACTATTTTTGTAAAATTATGTTGTATCAAAGAAGTAGCGCATTATTCAAAGACGCGCAAGAATATATTCCAGGAGGTGTAAATTCTCCTGTTCGTGCATTTAAATCTGTTGGAGGAACGCCAATTTTTATCAAAAAAGCCGAAGGTGCTTATATTTATGATGAAGATGGACGTGCTTACGTAGATTACATCAATTCTTGGGGACCAATGATTATTGGACACACAGATCCGCGTGTTTTGAATGCGACTGTTGAGCAGATGAAAAATGGTTTTTCTTTTGGTACACCAACTGAATTGGAAACTGAAATTGCAAAATTAATTACTTCTGTAGTTCCAAACATCGATATGGTTCGTATGGTGAACTCAGGTACAGAAGCTTGTATGTCGTCAATTCGTTTGGCAAGAGGTTATACAAATCGTGATAAAATTGTAAAGTTTGAAGGTTGTTACCATGGACATTCAGATTCATTTTTGATTAAAGCTGGTTCTGGTGCTGCAACTTTCGGAAATCCAAATTCTCCGGGTGTAACACAAGGAACTGCAAAAGATACGTTGTTGGCAGAATACAATAATTTGGAAGATGTAAAAGCTTTATTCGAACAAAATAAAGACGAAATTGCAGCTATTATTGTTGAGCCAATTGCAGGAAACATGGGATGTATTGTTCCAGAAAAAGGTTTCTTAGAAGGATTAAGACAAATTTGTGATGAAAATGGAGCTTTATTAATTTTTGATGAAGTAATGACAGGTTTCCGTCAAGCGATGGGAGGTTCTCAAGAACGTTTAAACATCAATGCAGATATTGTAACATTTGGTAAAGTAATTGGCGGAGGTTTCCCTGTTGGTGCTTTTGCTGCTCGTCGCGAAATCATGAATCACCTTGCTCCTCTTGGCCCTGTTTATCAAGCGGGAACATTATCAGGAAATCCAATTGCTATGCGTGCTGGTATCACAACATTGAATATTATCAATAATGATAGAGCATTATTCAATAGAATTGATAACGCTACAGAAACTTTAGATGTTGAAATTTCTAAAATCTTTGCAGAAAAAGGAATTCCAAATCATATCAATCGTTTAGGGTCGATGATGTCTGTTTTCTTTACAGAGCAAACGGAAATTAAAAACTTTACAGATGTGACCAAATGTAACCACGAAAGATTCAACAAATTTTTCCATCATTTATTAACGAACGAAGTTTACATTGCTCCTTCTGGATACGAAACTTGGTTTATTTCTGATGCAATTAAAGATGCTGAAATTAATAAAACATTAGACGCTGTAAGAAGCTTCGAAGGTTAAACATAAACAAAAAATGCAGTAGAAAAACTACTGCATTTTTTTATTCTATTTTGGAACTACATTTTTGCGTCCATCAATTTTTCTGTTTTATCAGGTGATTTGCCCATTTTAATAACAAACGCTTTGTTTGAATTATAATTTTTCGGAAGTAAAATATCGTAATAGGTATTTTTATCTAAATCGAAACCAATTCTGAAATAATTCAACTAAAGTCAAAAAAACATAAATCAAAAATTGATAACTATACAAATCAATGAAATTATTATATTTACTAAAATTCATAATGATATGATTACAAATTACTTTAAACTACTACTTGCATCTAGTATAATTCTTATTAATTTTGGATGTAAAGATGATGATGGTTTTTCGGAAGAAGATGTAGTTGAGACTTATAATATTGTGTCCTATAAAGCTAATATCCCAGTTGATTTAAACAATGATAAAAAAACATCAACTAATTTGTTGGATGAAATTGAAATTCTTAATAAACAAGAGAACTTTTTAGAAGTTAGACCTAAAGTAAAATTAATCTCCTTTAATTTTCCTCTAACATTAATAAATTATGATTATCCAAGTATACCAAGCGGTTATGCAGATTTTGTAAAATATGGATTTGTAACATCTACAACATTATCGGATAAAGTAATGGTTATAAAAGATAGTAGTTATACAGAAAGCAACTATACTGGTAACAAGGAAAATAAAAAAAATGTTTCTATTGAAAATTTAAAAATTATAGACTACAATCGTCTATCTACAAATATTACAAAGTCATATTATGATTTTAGCACCAAACAATGGATTGAATTGAATATTGAAGTTATTTTTCAAAAAAGAATATAAAAAAAGCTCGAGAATTTTCTCGAGCTTTTGTTTAATTATAATCCCCTATATGTTCCATTTCACTTTCGAAACTTAGTACTTTAGTCGCGTATTTTTGCAAACTTTTTTGTTTAATTTCTGATAAAAAATTATTCTTGAATTTATCTAAAGTCAATTCATCATTCACAAATAATTGCAAAGAATAAGAAACCGCCCCAGGTTCTATATGAGAAGTTATTTTTCCTAAACGAGCACCGATAAAACAATTTGATTTCAAATAATCATTAATATGCTCTTTCTGAATCCACGCAAACCAATCATCATGCACTTCTTGTTCAACAATAAAAGTTGTATTATATAATATCATTCTCTAATTTTTTGCAAAGATACAAAGGTTTTCGCATTATATTTTTCTTGAAAAAGAAAGTCTAATCAAGATTTTATTTTTAAATTTACCTATTATTCATAACAAACAAAAATGAACAATACGCAACAATTTATACAAGAGAATAAACAACGTTTTCTTGATGAATTAATCGAATTACTTAAAATTCCTTCAGTTAGTGCTGATCCAGCCTACACACAAGACGTAAATGATGCTGCCGAGATGGTTGCAAAATATTTAAAAGAAGCAGGTGCTGATAATGTTGAAGTATGCGAAACAGAAGGTTTTCCTGTTGTTTACGGAGAAAAAATAGTTGACGCTTCAAAACCTACTGTTTTAGTTTACGGACATTACGATGTACAACCAGCTGATCCTTTAGAATTATGGGAATCTGGACCATACGAGCCAGTAATCAAAAAGACAGAAATTCATCCTGACGGAGCAATTTTTGCTCGTGGTTCTGCTGATGATAAAGGTCAAATGTTTATGCACGTTAAAGCTTTTGAGGCTTTAAACAAATCAAACGAATTACCTTGTAACGTTAAATTTATGATCGAAGGTGAAGAAGAAGTTGGTTCTCCTTCATTAGTAAATTTCGTTAAAAACAATAAAGAGAAATTAAAAAATGATGTGATTTTGATTTCTGATACTTCTATGATTTCAAACGAACAACCTTCTATTTCTGTTGGTTTACGTGGTTTATCTTATGTAGAAGTTGAGGTAAAAGGAGCTAATCGCGATATGCACTCTGGTGTTTATGGTGGAGCTGTTCCTAATCCGATTAATGTTTTAGCAACAATGATTGGAAAATTAATCAATGAAAAAGGTCACATTACAATTCCAGGTTTCTATGAACCAATTCTTGAATTAACAGAAGACGAAAGAGCTGATTTAGCTAAAATTCCATTTGATGTAGAAGAATACAAGAAATCTATTGGTATTGCTGATATCCAAGGAGAAGAAGGTTTTTCTACAATCGAAAGAGCTTCTATTCGTCCTACTTTAGATGTAAACGGAATTTGGGGAGGATATATTGGCGAAGGTGCTAAAACAGTTATTCCTTCTCATGCGTATGCTAAAATTTCAATGCGTTTGGTTCCTGGACAAGATCCAGAAGTTGTAACAAAACAATTTGCAGATTATTTCCCAACTTTAGCGCCTTCTTCTGTAGAAGTTAAAGTAAAACCACATCATGGAGGTAAACCTTATATTTTACCAACTAATCACCCAGGTTTTATCGCTGCTAAAAAAGCGTTAGCTGAAACTTTTGAAAAAGAAGCGTTAGCCGAAAGAGCTGGTGGATCTATTCCAATTGTTGCTTTATTCGAAGAAGAATTAGGAACAAAATCTGTTTTAATGGGATTCGGATTAAACTCTGACGTTATCCACTCTCCAAACGAACATTATGGTTTATTCAATTTCTACAAAGGAATCGAAACTATTCCATATTTCTACAAATATTTTAACGAACAATAATTTTCGACAAAATAACTTCTAAAAAGCGAATCAAATTGATTCGCTTTTCTTTTTGGTTTATAGTAGAATGATTAATTTTGAACTTTATTTTTATCAATGAGTAAAAAATTCTTAATTGCGGGTGCAGGAATTGCGGGTTTAACTTTAGCAAAAGCTTTGCAAGATTTAAATTATAACTACGAAATTTTCGAGGCTTCTCCAGAAGTTCGAGGAATTGGGGCTGGTTTTGGTTTGGCTTCTAATGCAATGAAAGCATTTGAAATTCTAGGTTTAGCAGAAGAGGTTGCGCCTTTGGGGCATATGTTAGAAGATTTTAAAATTCAAGATTGGAAAGAAAAAACAATTCTGAAAGCGGACACAGAACGATTAAGAAAAAATTACAACAACGAAAATTTTGCCATTCATCGTGCAGATTTACATCATTATTTAGTCTCGAAAATTGATTCGAATAAAATTAAAACGTCAAAAAAAATAAAATTCTTTGAACAAAGTTTTGAGAAAGTTGTCCTTCATTTTGAAGATGGAACTTCTACAGAAGGTGATTATTTAATTGGTGCTGATGGGATAAATTCTACAATTCGTCAACAATTGTTAAAACATTCAACACCTCGTTATGCAGGCTATATTTGTTGGCGTGCTATTGTAGAGGATAAATCTTACAATTCAAAAAAGAGCATCGAAACATGGGGACCAAATGGTCGATTTGGTTTGACGCCATTAATCAATCATCAAATTTATTGGTATGCTTGTGTCAATACAAAACTAAATTCTGAAGTTTACAACTACGCTTTAAGTGATATTAAAAATCAGTTCAAAGATTATTCGGGACAAATCAGAAATACTTTACAAAAAACGAATCCAGAAAGCATCATTGCTACGCCAATTATGGATATAAAACCGATTAATAATTATGCATTTAATCGTGTATTGTTAATTGGAGATGCAGCACATGCAACCACACCAAACATGGGGCAAGGCGCATGCATGGCTGTTGAAGATGTTTGTGTTTTGTATGATGAACTAATCAAAAAAGATACTGATATTTTGTTAGCTTTTGAACATTATAATTTACGTCGTTTGAAACGAACACATTATATTATCGATACTTCTCGTTTGGCTGGAAAAGTTGCTCAAGTCGACAATAAATTTTTGATGAATATACGAAATTTTGCTTTCCGAAATTTACCACAATCTTTGATGCAAAGTCCTTTAGAAGACTTGTTGGAAGAAGATTTTATGAGAGTTTAGGATTATGCAAAACGAATT
Organism: Empedobacter sp. UBA7252; assembly: GCF_002472765.1. Taxonomy (NCBI): domain Bacteria; kingdom Pseudomonadati; phylum Bacteroidota; class Flavobacteriia; order Flavobacteriales; family Weeksellaceae; genus Empedobacter; species Empedobacter sp. UBA7252. Next base: position 3,332 of record NZ_DKSQ01000106.1, on the reverse strand, counting down.
TTGTAGTGTTTCTTAACGTATATTTCTTGTTGACATAAGAAGTTAACAAATCTCCAAAACTCATATCACGAGTTTCTCTTTGATTAGTTGAAAATAATTTCACAATCTTAATCAAATATTTATTTAAGTCAATCAAATCAAAAGTAAATTCTTTTATCAACCAAAATAGAAAATATAACGGAAGAAAAACTATATTTAAGACAACTTGGAATCCATTCGCTAATTCTCCTTCTGACAAAAAATGTTTTGAATAATCAAATTTAGAAAAATCAATATCATATTTTTCTATAAACGCTATCAAAAGTGATTCATTATCTAATCCTGATAAAAATAAATCTTTCTCAATCAGAACATCAACATTTTCAACTTTTTCTTTTGTTGTTTTTTCTAGAAAATTTTTGACTTCTATATACGATTGTCTCAAAGTTGCGAAATCAACATGTAAAATCTGTTTTTCTTCCATAATCACCTACTTCAACAGCACATTATCTTCTAATTCTTGCTTCGAAATCTGAAAATGTTTATCAAATTCTTGTTCAAAAGATTCTAAATCCATTGTAATTTCCCAATCACCAAATTCATTTTCAAACAAATCAGTCATATGTTCTTTTAAATCATCTAATTTTTGTTGAATAAATTCATTTTGCTGAATATCTTCTGCATCTTTCTTATCTAATACAACTTGTTGATTAATTTTTCTAAGAATCAAAGCATTAATAAATTCTTCATGTGTATTCATAAAATCCTCAATCGTACCTGTAAATTGTGTCATTTTTAATATTTTTTCCTATCACTTTTCGAGAATAAATATAGAACTATTTTATTAACAAACAATTAAATTTAAGATTTCTATAAATGAGTTTTAACATAAGAATTAACGTCTACTAATTATTGAAATTGGTTGTTTTGAGATAAATTTGAATATAAAAATATTGAAAAAATGGAAAACTTTAAACTATCAAACGGGATCGAAATTCCTGCAATTGGATTTGGAACATGGTTATTGGAAGGTGAAAAAGTTATAGAACCTCTAAAAATTGCATTAACAAAAGGATATACACATATTGACACGGCAGCAATCTACAAAAATGAAAAAGAAATTGGAACAGTTTTGAAAGCTGAAAATGTAGATCGTAGTAAATTATTCATTACATCTAAATGTTGGAATTCTGAGCGTGGATACGAAAAAGCAATGGCTGCATTTGAGCAAACTTTAGCTGATTTACAGACAGATTATTTGGATTTATATTTGATTCATTGGCCAGCAAATGAAACGCAATTTCCTGATACTTGGGCAGAATTGAATGCTGGAACTTGGCAAGCTTTTGAGGAAATTTACAAATCTGGAAAAGCAAAAGCGATTGGTGTGAGTAATTTCAATATCAATCATTTGGAAGCTTTATTTGAAACGGCTGAAATCAAACCAATGGTTAATCAAATTGAGATTCATCCAGGACATTCGCAACCAGAATTAGTCGATTTTTGTAGACAAAACGATTTGTTAGTTGAAGCATGGAGTCCGCTAGGTTCTGGAAGAATTTTGGAGAACGAATTAATTGTTTCTTTGGCTGATAAATACAATGTTTCAGTTGGTCAGATTTGTATTAATTATTGTTTGGCGAAAGAAATTTTACCACTTCCTCGCTCCTCTTCAGAAAAAAATATTGAAGCGAATTTAACTTCAAATAATTTTAAATTAAGTGTAGAAGATGTAAAAGCGATAGATGAAATGCCAGCTGATGGTTTTTCTGGATTGAATCCTTCAATGGTTGAATTTTAACAAGTTAAACAAATTCACTAAAATAAATTTTAAAAACCTCTGTTTTGCAGAGGTTTTTTCGTTTTAAATCTTCAAAAAATCAATACTTTTACTTTTTAAATGATAAAAAAAATTATTCGATATGAGCCAAAATCCTGAAAATCCATTCAAAACTTATTTTGATCAAACCCTTGAAAGATGTGGTTTTGATGAAGATTTGAAAGCTGGTATTTTATTTTTTTTAGGTGAAAGTATTATTGCTGCGAACACCAATCAATTGATGAATATGTTTGCGGAAGAAGAAAAGATTCAACAAGAATTTCGTCGTTTGTTTACGTTGTATGCTACGCCAAATGCTGACATCAATCCGTTTGAAGCTTTGGATACAGAACCAATAAAGCAAATTATTTATACATACAACGAAATTTATGTCAATGTAATTAGAAATAAATCATTTGATTTTGATAAAGTTATCAATGATAATTTAAAGTCAGAGTTTAAGTTAGATTTTATTAAAGAATTTGAAAATAAACAATATAAATTAGTTACAAATCATAACTTAAATACATCATTTTTCAAACAAATTGGAGCGTATCTTAATCAGTTTGAATTGAGTTATGAGGATATTTATTTGGCTGGAATTAATTATTATCAAACGAATCAGAAAGTAGATTTTGAAGGAATAAATGTATTGAATCTAAACATTATTGATAGTTTTTCACCGTTGTACACAACATTGTTTCATTATCCATTATTGTACACGTATTATCCAGCGAATCTGAACGCAAATCATTTGTTTAGTTCGATTTTGCAGTTTCTTTATTTACATACCAACACGGATATTGCGAAACATATTCACGCTTTTCACAACCATATTTTCTATGAAAATAATCCAAGAAGAGTTCGTAAAGGTTGGGAATTCGAAGAATTGGAACGTGGCGTTTTGATTTCGCAAACTTTTCATAATGCGTTAAATATTCGTAAGTCTCCTATTTTCGGAACTCGTCCTGATTTTTTAGCTTCGAATAATTATTTATTAAATGAATTGAAAGATCAAAATATTCCGTTAGAGAATTTTAAGGCCTTGATGACCAAAACAATTGAAGAATATTACGAAGCAGATATTGAAGAAGTAGTTGCTGGAAAGCTAAATCATGCTGAATTTTTACAATTATTAGCGATTATTTTCTACGAAACTTCTGCTAATGCAATGATTATTAGATCATGGAAAAACTAACAATTAATCAAGAAAATCGAATCAAATTAGAAGAACATTTTGGCGAAATTTTGCCAAGATTGCCTTTTGAAATGGTTTCATTTTATGAATCGAGTAATTCGTGGGAAGGACAAATTGAATATAATTTGAATTTGAACACGGGAGAATTGACGTACAATACCATCGAAAATGTAAAACATCAAATCGAAATTTTGCCTGAAATGATGCAACGTATCGAAAGTGAAATTATCTTGATGTTAGAGAATTTATAAACTAATATTTTAAAATCTTTTTCTCGATACAAAATTCTAAAAGAATTTCACTAGAAATGACGATTTTAACCGGTAGTGCATTTGT
>NZ_DKSQ01000103.1:3957-4207 GCF_002472765.1 Empedobacter sp. UBA7252 | reverse complement strand
GGTTCGTTTTTGTGTCAAGACAAAAAAGAACATATAATTATTAATCAACTTGTAACAATTTTACCTAAGCTCCACAGGAGCTTCTCCTTTTAATTTCAAATGTTTTTTCATCAAGGAAAAAAAGAATGTAAAATTCTTTCTATCACTTTTTTATTCATAGCTTATTTATTTTAATTATCGGTATTCATATGCCCTACGGGGAAATGAGCAAAAAAGTAATCAAAAAACTCTTGTCTTTGATTTTCGACGG
>NZ_DKSQ01000103.1:0-3675 GCF_002472765.1 Empedobacter sp. UBA7252 | reverse complement strand
CAGTAAAACATTTTAACCATGCCCCTCAACTTTTTGACACTCGCCTCCAAATCATATGACATTTTTCTAATCCTTTTTCAAATACATAATACATTCTACTTTTTACATAGTACAACTCTAAAATCTCAATTCTCATATCTAACATCTAATCTGTACTTTTTACATCCTAAATCCCACCTCGTAAATCAAAAATCCTATCCCTTCCGATACACGAACCACGAACAAACCATACGGAACGCATATACAATGGATACAGAATGGATACAGCGCGGATACACAACCGATACAGAAAAGTGTCATTTTCGATATACACCGATACAGGAATTTAACACTTTTTAACACATAATTTCTCTAATATTCTGTCATTTCAAGAAATCTTTTGTCACTTTTTTTCGTCAAAAAAACTAACGAAAAAAGACTTGTCTTTGATTTTCGACGGTCAAAATAAGTTTCAGCCATTCAATGTTTTAAATCATTTGCTACGCAAACAGTAAAACATTTTAACCATTCTCTTCAACTTTTTGACACTCGCCTCCAAATCATATGACATTTTTCTAATCCTTTTTCAAATACATAATACATTGTACTTTTTACATAGTACAACTCTAAAATCTCAATTCTCATATCTAACATCTAACATCTAATCTCTAATCTGTACTTATTACATAATTGAATTCTCTCAATACTAAAATCTCACATCTCACATCTAAATAATAGGTAGCAGAGCCCAATAAATTTGGAAAATGGCAATAAAGGGTTTACTTTTAATGTGCGAAAAAAAGAGTATAACAGTTACTGTCAAAGTCTCATTACCGAGGCTCTGATAGAGAGTGTGAAAGAAAGGATAGCCCTTTGCTTTACGATCCGTGTTTTAAAAATGCTATAAAAACGGAGGTTTGTTCTTTAAAAGAATGGAAAAAACAAACAGACTTTGTCTGGTGGTTTTTTACGGATGAATGGTAATTGTTTCGTTCTCATTTTGTGTTGGGTTTTATTGAACGAGTCGAGATATGAAGAGGGGTGATTTCCTATCTTCAATTTAAATCGAGGTACGGCTAAGAACCTTTGACGAAATATCCGATAGAGAAAACCACCCCATAGAATGCAAATATACAAAATATGAGGTAGCGACAACCCTATTGGTCTTGCGTCATCTTAAATTAGCCGTTTTCGATAACAAGACTCGAGTTTAATAACTGTCGCTTAATTAATTATAGTCAAATATAGATAAATATTTTGTTACATGCAAATTTATATCTAATTAATTTAAAATAACATTAAAATTGAGTAGTAATAATAGAAAAGATAGATTAGTTTCACCTGTTTATAGAGAAAAGTTAGGTAAGTCTTTATTAAATAAGCGTATAGAATTAAACTATACTAGAAAAGATATTTCTATATTAACAACTATAACAGAAAACACAATTAATAGTATTGAAAAAGGTATAACTACCAATATAGATTATTACGTTGAATATGCAAAAGCTGTTCAGTACCCATTAGAAACATTATTAGACTTTAAAATTCCTCTTAAACCTCTCAATGAATTACCTAAAGATAGAATAGAATCTTTAAAATTGACATCAAAAATTAGAGAGCATATAGTAAATACAAACTTTCTTAATAAAGGTAAAACTGTTGCTGAAATAAAAGAGGAGTTAGTTCGGTTGAAATTAGTACCAAAAGATATAACTTCTGTTGCTATCGCTGGTGTTATGAGGAACTTAAAAAACGATGAGTTGGTCAGTTCAGAAGAAACAACTGGTAGAAAGGCTATTTATATAAAGCCTAAGAACTAATTATAATACTATAATGAGTTTTAGAAAGTTTAAGTATATGCAATACATATTTTTCATTTTTTTATATATATTATCATTTAATGTTAAAGCTCAAAATATTTACAGTGCAATTCATTACAATGATAAATTCGATGTTAGATCTTCAAAAGGAATAAAGAAAATTGAAGAAATAACAATATTTTATAATTCAAATAGCTCTGAAAAGAAGAGAGATATTTATCACCTTAATCAGTATTTTTATATTATAAAACAAGAAGGTTTTGATTCTGAAAATAATTTGAAGTACAGATCTACAATTAAATATAAAAATGATAGTATTAAACTAAGTATTAATTCTGAAAAGAATATACCAATTTATGGAAATGAAAGAAGTTTGGTACTTTATGAATATGATATTAAAAATTACCTCGTAAAAATTACTAAAAAGGATAATTATAACAAAATTTTTGAAATAATAACTTTAGAAAATGATTCAATCGGTAATCCAATAATGTTAGTAATTAATAATGGAGAGTATGGTTATGAAAAAGCAATATATGATTATAAATCAAACACTTATTCTACGGCAGTTTTCAATACTAATAATGAATTAATTGTTTCCAATAAAGATATTAAATTAGATTTCAATATCCCTAATAAAAGATATACATATAATGAACAAAATGACTTAGTTAAAGATAATAAATACATATTCGAATACAAATATGATAAATATGGAAACTGGACTAAGAAAGTTCGCTACAAATTACTAAATGATAAAAAAATAAGAGATGCAGAATTCTCTAGAAAAATTACATATTTATAAAACAAAAGGATTATTGCAAAATTACTAAGAGTTAGTATTTATGATTTAATAGAACCAACTAATTGGAAAAACGAAAAATCTGATACTTATGAGGAGTTTGTAAAAAAAGTAAAGGACATTAAGTAATTAAAAACGTTTAGTTTAAAAACAATATACTAAATTAGTTTCAGAAAGAGCAATTTGCTTGAACGGATGAACTTGAACTTCGTTCAATTTTCTAACCGTTCTTCGCAAATACTTAGTCATTAACAGAAATTTTAAACAACAGAATGCCAATAAAAGAAATTGTAACAATTCTACTATCAGTTACAACAATAACTGGTCTAATTCTTTGGTTTGTAAAAGAATTTATTAAAAAATTACTTGATGCCGATTCTGATAGATTAAAAAATAAACTTATTCTAGAAAATCAAAAATATACCAAGTTACAAAATGAACAATTTGAAACTTTAAAATTAATTTATTCCAATCTAACTAAAACTGAAGAATTGATAAATGAATTTTATCACATTGTAAAAGACGATATTGAATTTTCTAAAGATCATAAAGAACGAGTTGTAATACCTTTGACAAATTTAATTTTTCAAACACAAAGACATTTTAAAGAAAATAGAATATTTATTCCTAAAACTTTAGTTCCAAAAATTGAAAATGTGATAGATAAATTGTTTTATTGTCATACTAAATCTTCTTTAGCTCTAATTATTAAATCTGATGAACATTTTGATGATAATGGAAATTATCTAGGTATAGTTAGCAAGAAACTTCACGAAATATCCTCAGAAAGAGTAAATGAATTCAATGAAATCCTTGTGTTAATTGAAACTACTAAAGATGAAGAATTACCGTCTTTAATCGAAGAAACGGAAAATGAGTTTAGAAAAATATTCGGCTCAAAATAAAAACGTCAGCTAATAACTAAGCTTTCATTTTGCCCGGAGGGCATGAGATGTATTGAAATCACTGAACACAAATGACAATAAATATACAACCTCTTTAAAAGTGATTTTAAGGAGGTTTTTTGTAATTACGTGAAACCGTAATTTATTGTTTGGATATCCCCCTGAATTT
>NZ_DKSQ01000068.1:0-8098 GCF_002472765.1 Empedobacter sp. UBA7252 | reverse complement strand
AAGCTTTTTTTATGTCTTAATCCCACCTATTCCAACGAATGTAATTTGGTTTTGAAAAGTCAAAATCCATCATTTGAAAATCTCTATTATCCAATAAATTTGTCTTGATTAGATTATCGCCTTGTCCAGGAATTGATGGATAATACGACAATGAAAAACGAATATTGTTGAACACAAAATAATCATTTGTCAACATCACACCCAAACTAAAACGCGAATAAATTGGGTTATTATTCAGTATAAATTTTTTGTTATCTCCAATTGCCGCAACCATCGCATTGAAAAAAGGCGAAATACGAAATCCTAAAAACTCGTAAGGCGTATAGGATTGCAATTGATACTCGAACATTAATTTCTGTTGACCTGTTAAGCCTCTATCCGATTTGAAACCTGCCATTCCCAAATAATCATGTTCATGAAGCGAAAGTTGATCCGCAGGAGAATCTAAACGATCATGTCCCAAAAGATAATTAGTTTTCATGAAGTTTCTGAACTTCCATTTTCCCCAATTTATCAACTTTGCCATATATTGTAATTCTACAGACAGCGTTTTTTGTTCAAATTTTCCTTTATTAAAAAATCCTCCAAACTCAACTCCAAATCCCCAAAAACCGGTATTTAAAAAACCTCCAGCAGAAGCTTTTCCGCCAAGATAATAACGATCAGTTTGACGAATATTTTGAATTCCTCCTATAATGCCCAATGATTTCCCTATCGCAATATCTTCTTCAATATCATAATTGAAAATATATTTTGTTTTGATATATCGTTTTGAAGAAATTCCTATCCCTACTAAATAATTCGTTTGGTCAGAAAAAAAGTTCACAGGATCGTTTTCTGGAGTTGGTGTTTCGGTATAAGATCGATCATAAAATCGCCCTGAAACAATAAAATTGGTAATATTTTCTGAATGACCATCATCAATTCTAAACGCTCTTGCCAACCAATAATCTTGGTAATTATATTTGAAATGGTTATCAACCAAAATAGGTTTTTCGAAATCTAATGAATCTTTAAAATACACTTGTCCAACCGAAACTCCACCTGCATAATGTGCTAATGGCGAATAAAAAGGTCGTACAAAACTGATTGATTTTGTATAATGATTATCTTCATTTTTGAAATAACGTACATTCCCAATAATTCGAGTTTGGGCAATATTTGGAACCGTATAATTAAATTGATATAACGAATTTCCTGTTTTGTAATTGTGACGGTAACGATTATCAAACACATGTCCTAAACCTAAAAAATTTCGCTCTCTAATGCGAATTCCAGCTTTTGAACTCGAAACCGAACCTGTAATAAACATACTCCAAGAGTCAATTGAATTGACATATAAATCAACCGAATCATTCCCGACAGCTTCTTCCTTAATCTCTACTCGACGAATAGAACGATTGGTACGTATTAAACGCTCAGATTCAGCTGCTTTTACAGAATCATATTTATCTCCTAGTTTCAGCAACATATTTTGACGCAACACAAATTGCTTAGATTTCCCGTGTAGTGTATTTCCAGTTCTTTCAATCCATTTTGTCGGTTTTCTTGTCGTGTCCTGCAAAGAATATCCGAAAGGGTCTTGTGTTTTGTAGTAAATATTTCGAATAATTTTTCCTTGATATTTTCCATCACCTACATTATTATTGGGCTGAATAGGAAAACTCGTTGGTTTTTTCTTGAATAATAATTTTTGGTAAAACTTTCTAAACTTAGAATGATTTTTATTCTCAATTCTAACTGTATCAATTTTGACACTATCTTCTTGAGCATTAACAACTATGGATAAACTAAAAAATAGTAATCCAAAAAAAGTTAATAATATAGTTCTTTTTTTAAGCACACGTCAAGTTATAAAAGTCTAACCGCTTTTACAAATCTAGTTTTCCAATAATTTTCATCAAGGGAAGAAATGATGACACCTTTCGAAGTTGAAGAATGTACAAAACTGATTGATCCGTCATGATTAATACTTTCTACAATACCTACATGAGAGATTGAATTTCCTGAAGTATTAAAAAATATTAAATCACCTATTTTAACATTTTCGATTGTAATTTCTTTTCCATATTCAGCTTGATCACTCGAACGACGAGGCAATTCTAAATTCATTTCCTTGAAACTTACATAAACCAGTCCCGAACAATCGAAACCTGTTTTCGTAACTCCACCATATTTGTAAGGTGTTCCTAAGTAAGATTTTGCCGTTTTTAGAATTTTATTTATATCACGAGGCGCACTATCATCAGCATTTTTAGAACGAAAAACCTCTGTAGATTCGTTTTTTTTGGAAGAAGTATAAACTTTTTTAGAACCAGTTTTCTTATACGAAGTTACTTTACTACTTCCACAAGACGTCAAGAATAAACTTGCGATAATAATTGTTGTAAGGTATATGTGCTTCTTCATTTTCGATCCAGTTTTCTTCAACAAATTTTCAACGAATAAATTTACTAAATATTATCTTGCATCACCTCTGTTAACAATTGTTTGGCTCTTAAAAGACGAACTTTAACATTTGGTAAGGTCAAATTGAGTTCTTCAGCAATCTCTTTGTATGTTTTATCTTCGATATAACGCAATTCTATAATTTTTTGATAAGGTTCTCTCAATTTTGCAATAGCTTTTATCAGCGTGTCATTATCTTGTTTTAAAATCAAATGTTCTTCTGGCGAAGGATGATCTTCTAAAATTTCTAAAAAATTGGTTTCATCATCAAGAGAAATATTCAGTTTTGGAGATCTTCTGATATGATCAATCATCGTATTATGTGCGATAGAAATTACCCAAGTCGTAAAGTCAAAATCTTCGTTATATAATTTCAATTTTGTAAAAACCTTCGTAAACGTTTCTATAGCGATATCTTCGGCTTCTTCTTCGTTTCTAATCTTAGAAAATACATAATGATAAACTTTGTTCCACAAAACCTCTATCACTGCGTTCTGAGCATTTCGTTTCCCTTTTTTAGCTTCTAAAATTATGTCCTCTAATGTCATTTACTAAATCAATTATGATAAATATAACAAAATATATAGTATAAAAAAAGCTTCAATAAAAATATTGAAGCTTAAAATCTGTAGACCCACAGGGATTCGAACCCCAACTAGCGGCACCAAAAACCGATGTGCTACCGTTACACCATGGGTCTGTCCATGATTATTATGTTAAAATTGAAAAGAAAAAATTGTAGACCCACAGGGATTCGAACCCCAACTAGCGGCACCAAAAACCGATGTGCTACCGTTACACCATGGGTCTGACTAAATTTTATTTCAATTTTTGCAACTTTTCTCTTAACTAGGTTAGATAAAAATGCCTCAACAATTGCTTATCGAGGCATAAGACTTTTGTAGACCCACAGGGATTCGAACCCCAACTAGCGGCACCAAAAACCGATGTGCTACCGTTACACCATGGGTCTATGTCTTAATTGCTGTGCAAATATAGAAAGGTTTTTTAATTCACCAAAACTAATTTTACAAGTTTTTAGCTAAAACAGACGTTTTATGTGATAAGCTATTGAAAATGAATTTTAAAAAATGATTAAATTTTTTACATTTTTTTTATCAAAGCTTCATACGGATGATTTCGTTCTTGAATTTACGTTTCAAATCTTGCCCACAATCAAAAATCATTTGCTCATTTGATGGAAATGGAGCTGGTCTTCTACCAATCATATTTATATAATCTCGATCCAAAGAACGTCGATCACCTTTGTAAGTTCCGTAAGAATCTCTAAAAATAAACTGACTTGCTAAATTTTTAGAATCGATGGCTTGCTCTTTTTGATTATCGATCAAATAATATTTTGCCGTAATTGCAGCTTCCTTGATGCGTTGTACTTCTTCAAAACGACTTTTTACTGTAATATAACGATCTACCATCACGGGTTTTCCGTCTTTATCTTTTACCACTACTCCATTTTGCACCAATTCTTCTTTACCATCAACAATTTTTTTCTCAAAATTATGCACCTCAATTTTTTCTCGTTCAGGTGAAACATTTATCGTCTCAAAACTTAATTGAATTACATAATCATAAGAACTATTTAATTTTCCCGTGTAAAATTCAGTCCAATTAGAATCCAATCCATACGAATTAAAATCTAACAAATCTTTCTCTAATAGTTTAGGAATAACAACTTCTGTGTTGTTCACCAATTGCACCAAAACTTTATACATTCCGTTTGTACGAGCCGTATTCATCAAACTACGAGTATCTTTATAATTTGAATAAACACTTTCTAAAACTTGAAACTTTTGATAAGCCGTTTGTGCATTCAGTTTTCCTCCTTGATTTAGAAAAGATTTTCCTTCATCGTACAAAAATTGCGCATACTTTTCTTGAATCGTTTTATAAGCTACTGAATAATCTTTTGTTTTGAAATTATACGTTTTCCCGCTAATCGATCTTCCATCAATTCCAGCAATCGTTTTTTGTCTTTCTTGCAAACGATTAATAATTTGATACGCTTCCTGATATTTAGAAGGATTAGTCAACGTTTCGATTTGTTTCAATCTATTTTCATCTTCTTGCTGTCCTTTGTTATAAGCTTCAAAAATTAATGGAACATATTTGATTCCATTTTTCTCCGATGGATTTTTGAAATAAGCTTGCGTAGATTGTTCAAAAGCTTGCTGAAAATTACCAGAAACCAATGCTGAATTCGCCGATTTGTACGAATTACAATTTGTAAAGAATAGTAAAGAGAGCGTTAAGGCAAGTAATTTTATTTTCATATTATCAAGGTAAGTTTTTTGTTTTTTAAAAGTAAAAAGAAAGCCAATATAAATTGGCTTTTGGTTGATATTTTTTATTCTTCAAAAATAATTGAGTTGTCTCCCAAAGATTTTAATCTTACTAAAGATTCAACTCTGATATTTTCATTCAATAAGCGATCGCGTCCTTCTTGAAATGATTTCTCAATTATAAAGCCCATTCCCAAAAGGTTTGCGCCAGATTGTTTAATCAAATTTTCAACACCCAACGCTGCATTTCCATTCGCTAAAAAATCATCAATAAAAATAACATGATCATTTTCATTCAAAAATTGACTACTTACGCAAACATCGTACGTTCGGTCTTTCGTGAATGAATACACTTGCGACGCATAAAAATCTGTCATTGTTTTAGGCTTTGCTTTCTTCACAAAAACAACAGGCAAATTCAATTCTAATCCAACCATAATCGCTGGAGCAATGCCGCTTGCTTCGATTGTAATGATTTTATTAATGTTTAAATCCGAAAATCGCTGGACAAATTCCGACGCAATTGCTTTCATCAGAACAGGATCCATTTGGTGGTTGATAAAACTATCAACTTTTAGAATTCCACCATCGAAACTTTTTCCATCCTTCAGAATTCTTTCTTTTAAAAGTTCCATTTAATATTTAGTTTTTTAAAGTTTACATAGAAAAAAAGCCAGCACATTGGCTGGCTTTGATATATTTTTCAGCTTATTCCCACTCGATAGTTGCTGGTGGTTTTGAGCTGATATCGTAAGCTACACGGTTAATTCCTTTTACCTCATTGATAATTCTATTCGAAACTAATTCTAAGAATTCGTAAGGTAATTTTGACCACGTTGCTGTCATAAAATCGATCGTATTTGCAGAACGAACAACCGCCGTATATTCGTACGTACGCTCGTCTCCCATTACTCCAACAGATTTTACAGGTAATAAAACCACGAAAGCTTGAGAAACTTCGTCGTATAAATTATGTGCATAAAGCTCGTCAATAAAAATTTGATCTGCTTCTTGTAAAATACGTACTTTTTCTTCGTCTACTTCACCTAAAACACGGATTCCTAAACCTGGTCCTGGGAAAGGATGGCGGTAAACTAATTCACGAGGAATACCTAATTCTACTCCAACTTTACGTACTTCATCTTTGAATAATTCGCGTAATGGTTCTAATAATTGAAGTTTCATATCTTCTGGTAATCCACCAACATTGTGGTGAGATTTAATAGTTGCAGAAGGTCCTTTTACAGATTGCGATTCGATTACATCAGGATAAATAGTTCCTTGCGCTAAGAATGCTGCATCTTCAAATTTATTTGATTCTTCATCAAAAACAGCCACGAAATCTTTACCAATTGATTTACGTTTTGCTTCTGGTTCATCGATACCTTTCAAGTTTGTTAAGAAACGTTCTGAAGCATCTACCATTTTGATGTTCATGTTGAAGTGCTTTCCGTAATTTTCCATTACTTTTTTCCCTTCATCTTTTCTCAATAAACCAGTATCAACAAAAATACACGTTAATTGATCGCCAATTGCACGATGAATTAAAACCGCTGCAACAGAAGAATCAACACCTCCTGAAAGTCCTAAAATCACTTTTTTATCACCAACTACTTCTTTTATACGAGCAATTTCTGTTTCGATAAAATCTTTTAAAACCCAATTCTTTTCAGCCTGACAAATATTGAAAACAAAGTTTTCTAACATTGTTGAACCATATTCTGAATGTGTAACTTCTGGGTGAAATTGTACCGCAAAAATCTTTTTATCTTCGTTTGCGATTGCCGCAATATCTATATTTGATTTTCCTGAAATTGTAAATCCTATTGGCGCTGTCATCACTTCATCGAAGTGACTCATCCAAACTGTAGATTGTTCTGGAACTCCTGCGAATAAACTGTTTTGAGCTAAAACTGTTAATTCAGATTTTCCATATTCTCCTTTTTCTCCTTTCTTAACTTCTCCACCTAATAAATGCGAAATCAATTGCATTCCATAGCAAATTCCTAAAACAGGAACGCCCATTTCGAATAATTCTTTTTCTACCAAAGCGGCTTCATCTCCAAAAACTGAAGAAGGTCCTCCTGATAAAATAATTCCTTTTGGATTGTGTTTTTTGATTTCTTCGATCGAAGTGTTGTAGGGAATAATTTCTGTATAAACTCCAAATTCTCGAATTCGGCGCGCGATTAATTGATTGTATTGCGAGCCAAAATCTAAAATAATAATTCCTTGCGTCATTGTGTTTGTCTTTGTGCAAAATTAAGTGAAATTCGGCGCAATCACAATTTTATTCACGTCATTTTTCATTCTTTTAGGTAGATTTTTATAGTTTTCCAAGAACTTAATATTTTCATAACTTTAAAACCGATTAATCGAAATAATTTTACCTTGAAAAAACAATTCATCATGAAAAAAATTATATTTACTGCCTTAACAACCTTTATGCTTACAAACATGGCAAATGCTCAAAAAATTATTGCTCATCGTGGTTATTGGGACACCGAAAACAACGCAAAAAATTCGATTAAATCATTAAAATCTGCACAAGAAATTGGTGCTTATGGTTCTGAATTTGATGTATTAATTAGTGCTGATGATGTTTTGATGGTGAATCATGATGATCATTACCAAGGTCATACAATCGAAACTACAAATTCTTCTCTTTTAAAAACGTTGAAATTGGCTAACAACGAAAACATGCCAACTTTAGAAGAATATTTTGAACAAGGAAAAAAGAATAAGAATGTCAAATTAATTTTCGAATTAAAACCTCACTCATCAAAAGAAAATGAAGATCGTGCAGTAAAAAAAGCGATTGAAATCATCAAAAAACATAAAGTAGAAAAACAAGTTGAAATCATTTCATTTAGTAAAAATATTTGTGATGAATTTAAGAAATTAGCACCAAAATTTCACGTTTCTTATTTAGCCGGAGATTTGTCTCCTCAAGAAGTAAAAGAGAGAAATTGGAATGGAATTGATTATCATTACAGCATTTTTCAGAAAAATCCTACTTGGGTGAAAGAAGCGAAAAACTTGGGATTATTGGTTAATGTTTGGACAGTTAACGACCCAAAAGTGATGCAAGAAATGATCGATATGAAAGCTGATTATATTACAACTGACAAACCTTTGATTTTAAAAGAAATTTTGACTAAATAAATTAGTATATTTAGCGGAATAAGAAATCATTTTATGCCTCAACTTAATTCATTCGAAATCTATTCATTTACAACATTGAACCAAATTCATAAAGAGTATATTTTTAAAATTTGGAACAACGAATATCCTATTAATTTGGCTTTTGAGAGTTTACAGGACACCGAAAATTATTTGAATAGTTTGAT
>NZ_DKSQ01000067.1:0-29750 GCF_002472765.1 Empedobacter sp. UBA7252 | reverse complement strand
TTAACAAGGGGAAGATTACAGTATCTGTTTATAAAATCTAAGATGTAAAAATCTTTATAGATATTATTAATAGGACTACTTCCTTCATAACATAAATAATTATGTTTAGGTTTTAAAAAGCGAATTGATTCTTTTTCGAAGTTATTCTTGATTGTAAAGTGTATCATATTATTTTCGACTTTATCAACCTTTATTTTAATTTCATCCTTATTACAACTCAACAAACCAAATCCTAAAAGTAAAAAGTAAACAATAGATTTCATTGATAATTATTTTCTTAAAGATAACAAAAAAGCGAATCAATTGATTCGCTTTACTTTATTTTAAAACCTTTACTTCTTTTTATCTTAATATTTTATTCTAAGGTTACTTTTCGAATAGGTTTGATGAAAAATGCAATTAAAATTACGGTTAAAATTGTCATTGTTCCACCAAAAATAATTCCTGGAACTAACCCTAAAAATGTTGCAGCAATTCCACTTTCTAAAGCTCCTAATTCGTTAGAAGAACTCACAAATATTGAATTGACAGATGAAACACGACCTTTCAAATTTTCGGGCGTTTTAATTTGTAAAATACTTTGACGAATTACCATCGAAATTGCATCAAAAGCACCTCCAAACATCAAAATCACAAAACATAAATACAGATTTTGACTAAATCCGAAAGATATAATGCAAATACCAAACATTGCGACTGCTCCCAATAATTTTGGTCCAACATTTCCTTTTAATAAACTTGGAATCATCGACAAGAAAAACATCATTATAATCGATCCAATTCCATGTGCTGAACGTAATAATCCAAAAGCTTCAGAACCTTGATTCAATACTTTTTCAACGAAAGCTGGTAACAACGATTCTGCTCCACCAAAGAAAACCGCAAACATATCCAAACTCAAAACAGCTAATATAATTGGCGTTCCCCAAATAAATCTCAAACCTTCTTTGATACGTATCATTGGCGATTCTGTCGATTCTGATTCTGATATTTCTGCTGGTTTTTTAGAAATTAATAATATCATCACCATCGAAATACACATAATTGTAAAAGCGGTTATCAAAGCGGCTTCAATACCAAATTTTGCTAAAATAACTCCTCCTGCCAAAGGTCCTAAAACTGATCCAATCATAAATGCAGACGAAGAAACTGGAATTGCTTTTGTGTAGTTTTCTTTACGGACAACTAAGGCTAAAAGTGCAAATAAAGCTGGTCCGCTAAAGGATCTTGTCAATCCTAAAATGAAAAATGCAAAATAACAGATTCCCAAATAAACAGGAATTCCGATTGCTTGGCGAACTGACGGAAAGTTAACAATCATCAAGACAAAAGAAGCGGTCATAAAACAACCAATACTTCGTACCAAGATCATCCGTTTATCCAATTTATCGACCAATTGTCCCGCATAAAAAGCAGTTAAAAGAATTGGTAAAAACTCGGCTAAACCAATTAATCCAAGAAAAATTTCTTTCTGAGTGACTTTAAAAATTTCGTACGCAACAGACGTACTCTGAATGAATAAAGCAAAGATTAAGGAAAACCTTAAAAATATGAATGGAATAAATTCTTTATTTTTCCAAACGGATGGAACTTTCTCCTCTGATGTCATTTTGTAATTTGAATTTTAAGTTTTTAAATGTACATTGATTTTATTCAAAATTACCTTGATTTTGGATAATAAATTTTGTATAAAATCAAAAAAAATCTTCGTGTATTTCTACCCGAAGATTTTTGAAAGTTTATGATGTATTTTATTGTTTAATTTAAGCGAATTCTAATTGTTTTTTCTCCTCTAATTGAAGACGATATTCGTAAATATCCTCAATTGTCAAAACAGTCATTTCATGTTTTTCGGCAAAATCTATAATTTGCGGAACTTTCGCCATTGTACCATCAACATTTGTCAATTCGCACAAAACTGCTTCATTTCCTAAACCTGCTAATTTCACAATATCAATACTTCCTTCTGTATGTCCTCGACGTTCCATAACGCCTTTTGGACGAGCAATTAAAGGAAAAACATGTCCAGGTCGATTAAGGTCAGTCGGTTTTGCAATTGGATTAATTGCTGTTTTTATCGTTTGTATACGATCGGCTGCAGAAACACCAGTTGTTACACCTTCTTTTGCTTCAATAGTTACTGTAAATGCAGTATGAAAACGTGAGTTATTGTTTTCGACCATAGGATTTAGCTCCAATTCATCTGCTTTTTCTTGTGTAAGACACAGACAAACAATACCGCTACATTCACGAATCAATAAAGCCATATCAGGCGCAGTAATTGTGGAAGCAGGAAAAATGATATCACCCTCGTTTTCACGATTTTCATCATCAATTAATAAAATTCCTTTTCCGTTTTGTAGATCTTTTATTGCATTTGCAATTCTTTCATTGGCTGTTGAGCCAAATTGTGTGATTGTTTTCATTTGATTTTTGTTTTATCATGAAACATCACTTCAGGGCGAAACACATTGTTAAGTAATAAGCTCAAAGTTGTGCGTCATGAGTTTTTCACTCAGAACTTAACACTTATCACTCATGACTTTCAGTTGTGTTCAATTTTCTTCTCTCATCCAGACTATACTGTCGGTTTTGGAGTTTCACCAAATCAGTCCAATAACAGTTGTTAAAGGAGTCGCGGACTATAACCGCCGGTAAGGAATTTCGCCTTGCCCCGAAGAAAATTTCGTTTGTTAATACTAATTTTTTATTTGAAAAATTACCATAAACTTTCGCGAACAAAGTTACAAAACCAAAATGAGTTATTTATAATGAATAAAGATTATTTTGTTTACTATCAATAAAAACCATATCTTCATTAAAACACTAATAAAATGAAAAACAAAGCATTAAGAATAATTCTGAAAATTGGTTATTACGCTTTATGCGGATATTTAGTTGGATTATTAATTTCTTAGATCTCACCAACTGGAACAAGCCAAAACGCACCATTTACATGTATAGCTGGATCAATGACTTTTTTATTTTTTAAAGATTATATCATTCCATATTACAGAAGTCAAATTCAACAAAAATAGATTTTACAAATATTTCTCTACAATCGGTTTGATTTGATTTGCGATAAATTGATATCCTTTTTCATTTGGATGAATACCATCTTTTGAAAGAAATTCTTCTTTAGTTGAATTAAAACGTGAGAAAATATCAATAAATTCTATTTGATTTTGAAGTGCTAATTCTTTTAGCTTTTGATTGTATAATTCAATTTTTTGAGTCGTACGAAATTTACGTTTAGGAACTTTTATTCCATCAACCGTTTTAGAGATTGGTAAAATACTTATCACATAAATGTTAACTGTAAATTCTTTTGCTTGAGAAATTACTTCAAAAAGATTTGATTCAAAATTAACAAGAGAAACCAATTCTAAATCATTTCTTTCAGCTAAATCATTTGCGCCATAAAAAAAGAAAATTAGATTTTCGTCAGGAGAAAAGCGCGCTTTTGTCTCAACTTCAAATCGTTTCATTAAACCTTCTGTTGTCTCTCCTCCTATTCCGAGATTAAAACAATTGACTTCGTTTGCATTGTTATTATAAAACTCAGCATGGCAATAACGTTTCAAAATTTCTACATAACCTCCCAAAACCCCGTCATATTCGCCGTAGGTAATACTATCTCCAAAAAATAAGCAATTTGTCATCATCATCTAAAACAACACTTTATCCTCTTTTCTCAATTCTTCTAAATAAGCAGCTTTTTCGTCACGATAAAATAAATTCATTGTTTCGAATGGAATTAATTTCAAATCTTTGTTGACGATATGTACGCAAGACTTTTTAACAGCACGAACATCAAAATCATGTGCATCCATAAAATTCAAAATGATTATTCGGAACAAATTATCGTAATCTAAATCCAATTCGGGCGCGCAAACTTCTGGTAAACAACAAAGCAACTGATTCATTTTTGGTTGTACTTTATCCACAGAAATTCCTGTGCTAAAAATATCCAACAACTGTACTTTCAATTCTTCATCTTGTTCGTAAACAATTGTATTTTTTGATTCGTTATTCAATAAATCGGCAGGATTTATATAGCGTGTTAACGGAATTACCTCGTCATTTAATTTTAACATATATCCCATTGCCAAAGCATCAGGATTACACGAAACCGGAATAATATCATCTCCATTGAAAAGAGGATATTGATTCAGAATCTCTTGACGAACTTCCGTTAAGGTAATTTTTTCATGAATAGAGTCTTCTCTGTTTCGGCCTGCAATTTCTACAGGTTGAAAAGTAACTCCACGTACACATTTTTGTTTTAAAGCAAAATCGATGATTTTTCCAATTTCATCCGTATTTTTATCTTTTTGAAGAACAACAACCAAAGTTGTAGAAAGATTTAATTCATTCAATTTTTCTAAAGCTTTCATTCGAACATCTGTCAAATCTTTTCCTCGAAAATCTTCTAAAACTTCTTTTTTAAATGAATCAAATTGTAAATAAACTTCAAATTCTGGTGCATAAGTTGCTAATTTTTCTGCAAAACCTGGATCATTCGCAATTCTAATTCCGTTTGTATTCAACATCAAATGTTTAATTGGTTTTGATTTTGCAATTTCCATAATCTCAAAAAATTGTGGATGAATTGTTGGCTCTCCGCCACTAATTTGAACCACATCGGGTTCGCCTTCATTTTTAACAATGGTATCAAACATCGCTTCTATTTGCTCTAAACTACGATGAGAACCGTAATGTGGCGATGACATGGCGTAACAAGTAGGGCACGTTAAATTGCATCGATCCGTCACCTCAACAATTGATAAACACGAATGTTGCTCGTGATCGACACACAAACCACAATCGTACGGACAACCATATTCTACATCTGTCTCAAAATGCAAAGGCATTTCTGATGCTTTATTGTAATTTCTTATGTTTTTATAATAATCGACATCCGTTGCTATTTTTGTTTTGAAGAAACCATGATCTGGACAACGTTTTGTCATAAAAACATTCTCGTCCTCGATAATAATTTTTGCACCAACACGTTTTAAACATTCTGGACAAAGTGAAATTGTATAATCGTAATACGTGTAATTTCTAACCGGCATAATATAAGTTTTAAGTAGATTTAAGTTTTAATGAAAGGTACGATGTTTACATAGATCCACAAACCATTCCTGAAATAATAAGTGTAACCAATGCACACATTCCAAAAATCATTAAATAGTATTTTGAAGATTTACTTTTTCCAGAAATAGAATTTATGATTAGCGAAATTACTGTTCCAACAGCGCCTCCAATAAGTGCAATTACTGCTAAAATTGCTATAATAACATAAATAAAATCGTTTCCAAATCCTCCTTCTGCAAATATTACTGAATATATCATATTAGTTTCCAATTAAAATTAAGCCACAAATTGAACCCGAAGCAAGTAAAATCCCTATTCCCCAAACCATTAGTTTTAGAGACATTTCTACACTTTCTATCTCATTTTTATTCTTTGTAAATAAGTACAAAATAAAACCTGCTACAGAAAGTACAGAACCAATAAGAAGTAAAATAAAAACAATTGTAAATAAAGATTCCATTAGTTAGATTTAAGTTGTGATAACTTAAAGATATAATAAAAAATAACACCAACACAAGTAATTTGAATAGAACTTAATCCTAAAAAAATGGGATGTATTGGTTTGATAAAATCTAAACAGAAACGAAACACAAAATAAGCCAGCATAAAGATTTGAAACAAATATCCAGAAGGATAAATATATTTTTTCTGAACGATTTTTAAAACTATCCAAAGCAAAATAAGGTAAACAATTTCGTACAAAGCAACTGGATGACGTAACAATCCATCGCCTAAATCCATTCCGAAAATAGATGTTGTTTCTATTCCATATGTTTGTTCATAAACGCCTGTTAAAAAGCAACCAATTCGTCCAATTATCATCGCTAAAATCAAAGGAAAAGTAATCAAATCGCCTGTACTTTCTTTGTATCTAATTATCTTTTTTGTGAGTTCTACACCAATTAAACCAAAGGTTAAACCACCTATGATTGTGTTACTTGTCCAGAAAAAGAGAAAAGGATTTTCTGCATCCAAAAGAGCTTGCGGATTTTCTAATGTTCCAATTATTTTAGAGCCCAAAAGCGCTCCAATTAATGCGCCTATAATTATACTAAACGATTGTGTTGTCGATAAACTTGATTTGTTTCGTTTTCGTAGAAATGCATAATAACGCATCGCAATAAAAATTCCGACCGATTCGAGAATAGGATGAACTAAGACTGAGTGTCCAAAAATTTCAATGGATACAGGAAAATCTATTATCACAAATTAATTAGGTTTTGAGTAAAAGTAATTGATTTTATAGAAATAAAAAAAGCGATGTTAAACATCGCTTTTCGTTTATATTTTGAAAATTTTCTTATCTAAATTTTGAAAAATCTCTTGGACGTTTTTCTAAGAATGCATTACGACCTTCTACAGCCTCTTCTGTACCATATGCAAAACGTGTGGTTTCTCCTGCAAAAATTTGTTGTCCAACTAAACCATCATCTACCAAATTGAATGCATATTTCAACATTTTAATTGCTGTTGGCGATTTTGTTAAAATCTCTTGTGCCCAATCAAAAGCAACTTGTTCTAACTCGTCATGCGGAACAACTAAATTTACCATTCCCATATCGTAAGCCTCTTGTGCAGAGTAATTCAATCCTAAGAAAAAGATTTCACGGGCACGTTTTTGACCAACTTGTTTTGCCAAATAAGCCGAACCGTAACCACCATCAAATGAAGCTACATCTGCATCAGTTTGTTTGAAAATCGCATGTTCTTTAGAAGCCAATGTCATGTCACAAACCACGTGCAAAGAATGTCCTCCTCCTACTGCCCAACCATTTACAACGGCTACAACAACTTTTGTCGAAAAACGAATTAAACGCTGAACTTCTAAAATATTCAAACGTCCAACACCATCTTGTCCTTCATAACCTTTTGCACCACGAACGCGTTGATCACCTCCAGAACAAAAAGCCCAACCACCATCTTTTGCAGATGGTCCTTCTCCTGTCAATAAAATTACACCAACTTCACGATCTTCTTCTGCTAATTGAAAAGCATCTAATAATTCGAAAACAGTTTTTGGGCGAAATGCATTACGAACTTCAGGACGATTAAATGCTATACGCATTACTCCATCACATTTCTTGAACGTGATATCTTCGTACTCCTTTACCGTTTGCCAATTGATTGTTGCCATTATATATTTTGTTTTTTGATTAAAAATTTCTCAAAAATAAGATTTATTCATTTTTAAAAAGAATTTTCAGTTATTAATCTCAAGTTTTTCTACGCAATTCTAGCATACGCTGATCTATAATCTCTTGATACTCTTCTTTAATTACCTTATTTTTTGCGCTAAGAGGTTTTATTCATCATAGTGGTATAAAAAAAGACAATCCGAAAAATACGAATTGCCTTTTAATTTGAAAAATATTTAAAAGAATTGTTATTTAAAATCTGCGTCAGAAACGTTTTTATTAATTTCTACTGATTCAATTACTATTTTAGCTGTTTGAGGTCCAGCTTCTGTTAAAATTTCTGTTGGCATTAAAATACCTTCAAAAGTTTTATATCCTTTGTTTATCGTCGTCGCAATCATTTCTCCTTGTGGAGATTTCATTTTTTGTTCAGACTTCATTAACAAGCCAGTTTTTACATCATAATAATCTGTACGAGAAATATCTGCAGCAACAACTTTGTAATATTCAACTCCGTTTTCAGAAACGATTCCTTCTACTTTAGCCGATTTATAACCTTCTGACAATGGTACAAACAAAGAATTTGTTTTCTTTAAAGGATCTGTCATTTCAGCTGGTAAATCAAATTTTTGTCCTTGAAAAACAAACCCTTTCTCACCATCAAAAATTTGTTTAATAATAAGTCCACCTATATTATAACTTACAAAAGTTTTATTAGGCGCAGCAGATTTAGATATATATTCTCCATTTCTACCCATCATGTCAATTTTTCCTTTTTGAGCAATCGATTTTACAGCTTTCACTTTGTCCGTACCACCAATAGCTTTGAAAAAATTATCTGTAATTTGAGCAACTGAAACAGTTGTAGTTTTTGCACCAGAAGTTGGTTTATCTATTTTATTTCCGAAAGAATCGTAGTAATTAACTGAGTAACCTAATTTTTCTAAAGCTGGTGCAATTTGCTCTAATTTACCTGTTACATTGATTTTTGCTTGATCTGGACGGAAATATTTTTTCGAAACACGTAAAACATCATCAATTGTTACAGCATTTATATTTTTGATATAATCTGCATAAAAACTATCTGATAATTGATTTGTCTTTTTCGTTAAAGCCTGGTTAGCAACCGTAGAAGGACTTTCTAAAGTCAAGATAAAGTTTCCTAAGAATTTTGCTTTTACATCATTCAACGTTTGTTGATCAATTTTGTTTAACGTCATTCCTTTAATTTCTTTCATCGTCTCAACGATAGCAGAATCCGTCACTTCGTTACGAACAGTTGCATTAGTATTGAAACGTCCAATGTAACGAGAATCAGAAACTCCACCACGTGCACCATATGTCCAACCATGCGCTTCACGAAGATTCATATTCAATTTCGAATTAAAATCGCCTCCCAAAATAGACGACGCAATTAACGCTGCATAATAATCTGGATCTTTCTTTGTCAACTGAACTGGATACGAAACTGAGACCACAGATTGCACTGCGTTAGGCATATTAATCGCATTTAATTCCGTTTTTGTAACTTCTTCTACTTTTGGAAATGCTGGAATATTTAATTTTCCTGTTTGCCAAGAATCAAAGTTTTTCTCCGCCAATGCTTTTACATCTTTTGTCGAAATATCTCCAACAACAATCAAATAAGCATTGTTTGGTTTGTAGTAGGTATTGTAGTAATCCTTCACATCTTGCAATGTAATTTTCTCAATTTGGGCTGGTGTATCAAATTCTGAGAAAGGATTATTTTTTCCATAAACTAATATATTCGAAACGCGAGATGCTGCTGCTTCTACAGATTTTTCATTCGACTTTAAACCTTCGATGTAACGTTTTTTAACATCAGCAAATTCACTTTCAGTAAAGTTTGGATTCATAGCTCCATCAGCCATATAACCAAAAATCTCGTTAAAATACTTAGTTAAAGAACTTGCAGAAGCTCCTTCTTCCCAAAAATTAACGCGAGCTCCTAAAAACTCAATACGTTTATTGAAATCATCTTTCGATTTTGTTTTTGTTCCTGTTCCCAACATTTCGCCCAACAAAGACTCTGCTCCTTTTTTTGCACCTAATGCATATGGAGGATTATCGATTGTTAATGTAGCAGAAACTCGTGGTAATTTATGATTTTCAACAACGATAACTGTTAAACCATTTTTTAATTTGAATTCGTTCGATTTTCCTAAATTAACCGTCGGTGCTGGACCTGGTTTTGGCATTGGAATCGCCACTTGCGCATTTAAGCTAACTGCCATAAAA
This sequence comes from Empedobacter sp. UBA7252, assembly GCF_002472765.1. Taxonomy (NCBI): domain Bacteria; kingdom Pseudomonadati; phylum Bacteroidota; class Flavobacteriia; order Flavobacteriales; family Weeksellaceae; genus Empedobacter; species Empedobacter sp. UBA7252. The sequence continues at coordinate 20,256 of NZ_DKSQ01000067.1, read as the reverse complement.
GCGATTGCAAGAGATAATATTTTTGTTTTCATAATTCGGTTGTTTTTTATTTTGCAGCTTTTTTAGATTCTGGTAAATAATGAATAATTACACGTTGGTTTTTGTTTAGATACTTTTTAGCAACATTGCGAATATCTTCTCTTGTTACAGATTGATAAACTTTCAATTCTTCGTTGATTTTATTTGTATCTCCGCCCAACATATAAGCATCCGCTAAAGCATGTGCAATGTTTTGAACACCCGATTTTGAAGCCACAAAACTATTTTCAATTCCATTTAAGATTTTTTGGTAATCTTCTTCAGAAATCAAATTTGTTTGAACTTTTTCTATATCTTGTTGTAAATCTCCTTCTAATTTATCCAAAGAAACTTCTCCTTGAGGTAAAATTCCGATTGAATAAATTCCGTAATCTTCCATTTGACGATTGAAAGCAAATATTTGTAATGCTTCTTTTTTCTCGTCAACATATTTTTTATATAAAACTGATGATTTTCCACCTGTTAAATAGCTTGATAACATTTCTAATGCATAAGCATCTTTTGATTTGTTATCTGGCGTACGATAATTAATCGCCAATAAAGGAATCTGAATATTTGCATCATATTCTGTTGCACGAATTTCTGATGTAATTGGATCTTCCTTCTCAACAGTTTTCACAACATCTTTTCCTCTTGGAATTACACCAAAATATTTCTCAATTAATTTCTTTGCTTCGTCTTTATTAAAATCACCCGCAACAACTAATACAGCATTATTTGGCACATAAAAAGTTTGACTAAAGTGTTTGAAATCGTCTAATTTTGCATTACTCAAATCCTCAAAAGAACCAATTACACTCCAACGGTAAGGATGTTTTTTGAAAACATGAGGATTAACCGCTTCTCCGTACGAAAATTTACCATAAGGTTGATTGTCTAAACGAGAACGTTTTTCTTCTTTTACAACTTCTTTTTGTGTATCGACGCCAATTTGATTGATGATTGGTTGACGCAAACGATCAGATTCCATCCATAATCCTAATTCTAAATTATTTGATGGAAAAGTTTCGTAATAATATGTTCTGTCCGTTGTTGTATTCGCATTGTTAGAACCTCCATGAGAAGAAACAATTTTGAACCATTCACCTCTCTTAATATTCTCTGTTCCTTCAAATAATAAATGCTCAAAAAAGTGTGCAAAACCTGTTTTACCAACTTGCTCATCTTTCGAACCTACGTGATACATAACACCTGTTGTAATAACTGGAGCAGAATTATCTTGATGAAGGATAACATGCAATCCGTTTGCTAGAGTATACTCATCAAATTTTATTTGCTGACCAAATAATGCTGATCCTGCAAATAAGATAGACATAAAAATTTTCTTCATTTAGTATTTTTTAAGTTTTTATCTATTATGCTTATGTAACATTAGTAGCAGTTTTTTTGAAAATGTTACACCAAATTTGCATAATAATTAAAAAAAGTAAAATAATACACGTCTATTGATTTAGTAGGCATTTGTATTAATTTACAACAATATTTCATAATATACCTATAGTAATTGTTATTGTATTTGCTATAGATTTGTAAAAATCGAGAGAAAAAAATGGATTTTATAGAGTTTTTTGGTTTTGTAGGTGCCTTCTTCATCGGACTAATTATGGGAGTTCTTGGTGGTGGTGGATCTATTTTAGCCGTTCCTATTTTAGCGTATATTTTTCATTTCGACGAAAAAATTGCTACTGCTTATTCATTATGCATCGTTGGATCGACAGGATTGATTGGAGGAATAAAGCAAGCTTCGCAAAAAATGGTTGATTGGAAAGTCGTTTTTCAATTTGGATTACCAGCTGTTGTTGGAATTACATTGGTTCGTGCATTTTTAATTCCTGCCCTGCCAAGTAATTTATTTTCTATAGGCGATTTTATCGTCACACGTCGAATGGCAATGTTTGGTTTATTCGCTATTCTGATGGTTTTCGCAGCTATTTCTATGTTAAAAGGGAAGAAAGAAGAACAAATTAATCAGAAAAATGATAAGCTAAATCCTCTTTTATTAATTCAAGGATTTTTAATCGGAGGATTAACAGGAATGGTTGGTGCTGGCGGTGGTTTTTTGATTGTTCCGGCATTAATGATGGTTGCAAAATTAGATATGAAAAGAGCTTCGGCAACTTCGTTGGTAATTATTGCCATCAATTCACTTATCGGATTTTTTATTGGTGATGCTTTACACATCAAAATTGATTGGAGTTTTTTGAGTGTTTTCATTGGAATTTCTATGGTTGGAATTCTTGTCGGAACCTACATCAACAAATTTTTACCAGTACAATTTCTAAAACGAACATTTGCAATCTTCATTATTTTAATGGCAATTTTTATGTTCATCGAAGAATTTATAATTCAATAATTTAAAGTATGGAACTGAACGAAAATTTTTGGAACGATAAATACATCACAAATCAAACTGGTTGGGATTTAAAAGCTCCTTCTACTCCACTAAAAGAGTATATCGATCAATTGGAAGATAAAAATATCAGAATTCTGATTCCAGGTTGTGGAAATGCTTACGAAGCAGAATATCTTTTGGAACAAGGTTTTACGAATATTACATTGATTGATATTTCGGAAATTGTAGTCGAAAAAATCAAAGAAAAATTTAAACATAATCCCAATATCAAAGTTCTTCATCAAGATTTTTTTGAGTTAGATGGTGAATTTGATTTGATTTTAGAACAAACTTTTTTCTGTGCATTAGATCCAAAATTACGTCAAAGCTATAGTATCAAAATGAATGAACTGCTAACCGAAAACGGAAAATTAGTTGGTGTATTATTCAACAGAGAATTCGGAAATGAAACGCCTCCTTTTGGAGGTGATAAAACTGAATATCAGACGTATTTCAATGATTATTTTGATTTCAAAGTCATGGAAAATTGTTACAATTCTATTCCGCCAAGAGCTAAAACCGAATTATTTATTAATCTAAAAAAGATTGCCAAATAACCTATGATTTCATTCATAAATTTTAAGTTAACTATCAATCTTATTTGAGTTTAAATAGAAGAAAAGTATCAGAATTCATCCATCAGAGGAAAATTCTAAATTTAAATATTTGTATTTTTACACACTAAATCATTCTTATGAAAATTGAACAAATTTACACCGGATGTCTTGCGCAAGGTGCTTATTATATAGAAAGCAATGGTGAAGTTGCAATTATTGATCCGTTGAGAGAAACACAATCTTACATCGATCAAGCGACAAAAGACAATGCAAAAATCAAATACATTTTCGAAACGCATTTTCATGCAGATTTCGTTTCAGGACATGTAGATTTGGCGCAAAAAACTGGTGCTACAATTATTTATGGTCCAACTGCGGAACCAAATTTTGATACACATATCGCAACTGATGGCGAAGTTTTTTCTTTAGGAAATATAACTATTACAGCTTTACACACACCAGGTCATACCATGGAGAGTACAACGTATTTATTGAAAGATGAAAACGGTAAAGATTATGCAATTTTTACAGGAGATACTTTATTTATTGGTGATGTTGGTCGTCCAGATTTAGCTCAAAAATTAAATACAGACTTAACGCAAGAAAAATTAGCTGGTTATTTATTTGATTCTTTACGAAACAAAATTATGCCTTTAGCTAATGATATTATCGTATATCCTGCACACGGAGCGGGTTCTGCTTGTGGAAAAAACATGAGTAAAGAAACTTTTGATTCGCTAGGACATCAAAAAGAAGTGAATTATGCTTTGAATCCTTCTATGACAAAAGAGGAATTTATTACTGAATTAACTTCAGGATTAATGCCTCCTCCATTCTATTTTCCAGAAAATGTAATGATGAACAAATTGGGTGTTGAATCTTTGGATGTAGTGAAAGAACGTGCGAATAAAGCTTTATTTCCAGACGAATTTATGCAAGTTGCGGAAGATACAAATGCGTTAATTTTAGATGTTCGCGATCCTCAAACTTTTGCAGCTGGATTTATTCCAAACTCCATCAATATTGGAATTAGAGGAAATTTTGCACCTTGGGTTGGTACATTAATCACAGATATCAAACAACCAATTTTGTTAATTGCAGAAATTGGTGAAGAAGAGGAAGCGGTAACACGTTTGGCTCGTGTCGGATATGACAATGTAATCGGATTTTTGAACAATGGTTTCCAAGCTTGGGTTGAGGCTGAAAAAGATTTCGATGAAATTGTTTCGGTTTCTCCAGAAGAGTTTGTAGAGTTAGTTGATGAAACTGAATTAAAAGTTTTGGACGTTCGTAAGCCAGGTGAATATGAAACTTCTCACGTAGAAGGTGCAATTACAGCTCCTTTAGATTTCATCAATGAATCTATGAAATTAATCGATCCTGAAGAAACCTATTTAGTACATTGTGCAGGAGGATATCGTTCAATGATTTTCTCTTCAATTTTACGCGCTCGTGGTTACGAAAATTTGATTGACGTTGCTGGAGGTTTTGGTAAAATAAAAGAAGTTGAAGGTGTTAAAATTGTAGAAGGAACTTCGCCTTGTCAATCAGGAAATAATTCTTGTTCAACGAAATAAACAATTTATTTTAAATAATAACGTTATAGCCTTGGGATAATCAAGGCTTTTTTTATATTCGTCATCTAAATTCATCCAATGAAAAAATTGTTATTCATCGCCTCTCTTTTTACATGTATTACCGCTTTTGCTCAACAGAAAATACATGGAGCTGAATCGTTTGCGTTAACTATTCCAAAAGATTTTCAACGTACAGTTGGGTTAAATGATTATGCAACTATTCAATTTGAAAGTCTTGCTCCAAAGCCGAATTCGTATGGATTTGTGATTTTTGAACACAAAGATGAATTAAAATTGGCAGATTCTAATTTGGATATGATTGATTATACGCTAAATTCTATCGAGCCATATAAAACACAAAAAGGGTTTAATTATATCAAAAAACCTTATGTTGCCTACGAACAGGGATTCAATTATGCTTATACCGAATTTGAAACAAATGATCCCGAATCTGGACATATTTATTTCTTGCAAACTGTAATCGAAACGAAAGAATTTGTCTATCAGATTTTACAATATTGCAGTTTCGAAAATCAAGAAATAATGAAAAGCGATTTTGTCAAAATTGTAAATAGCTTCAAAGTAGAATAATCAACAAAAACCACCCTATTTCGAAAGGTTTTTGTTTTTCTGTTCAATCCAAAGTGACATATATTTTGTACTTTGATGATGATGATGTTGCAAAATTTGACCAATAAAATTTTGATTTCGATGTTGGATTAAATTTGCTTCAATCGATTTAATTTTCTCTAAAAAATCAGCTTCAAATTTATTTTTATTGTAATTCTCGTTCAGAATTTTGATTCCATTTTGTTGAGCAATTTCCCACTCTTTCTCATTATTGTAAAGCAAAATAGCTTTCTCCACAAACGCTTCAAAATCATCTTCTACAAAACCATTCCAATCAAAATTATCTTTCATTGCTTCTGCTCCAATCGTAGTCGTAACCGAAGGAGTTCCAGTTTGCATTGCATCCACAAACTTTCCTTTTACACCAGCGCCAAAATTAATCGGCGCCAACAAAACTTTGTAATTTGACATCGTTTCTTGCGCATTTTCTGCTCTACTTTTGATCAAAAATCGTTCGGAAGGATTATTTAATTGCAAAACTTTTTGCGTTGCATAAGCACCATAAATATGTAATTCAGCTTTCGGAAGTTTCTTTCTCAAAATTGGCCAAATTTCTTTTTTTAAGGTCTGAACACAATTAAAATTAGGTTCATGAATAAAATTTCCGATAAACATAAAATATTCTCTTTCTTCAAAACTTTTCCAAGAATTAATTTTTTCTTCTGTAATTTCATTTTCTAAAAAAGGCAAATAATACAAGATTTTTTCATCAATTTTAAATTGATTTTGTAGAATTTCTATTTCCTTTTTCGAAATCATCAACGATAAATCACAGCGTAAAATAGACGCTATTTCTCGTTTTGCTAAATCAGAAAACAATAAATCTTCTGTAAATTCTATTCCTTTTTTAGCTGCTTCTTGTCGCGCATTTCGTAGAAAATGTAAATCTTCTGTGTCCAAAATTTTCAATGCATTTGGACATTCTTTCGAAACTCGCCAACCATATTGTTCTTCAATCATAAAACGATCAAAAAGAACAATTTCAGGATTTAATTGTTTAATAAAATTATCAAAACTTTCATCATTTAACTGAATTACAACTTCTTTTATTCCTTTCAAAATCAAATCAAAACTATAATCAGATTTTGAAGCAGCGCAGGCAAAAGTTATCTCAAATTCAGCTTTTTGGAAACAATCAATTAACTGAATCATTCGAGTTCCTGCCGCAGAAGAAGTTGGTTCTGGCCAAACTTGACCAATGATTAAAAGTTTTTTCATCCCACAAAATTACACTTTCTGTTTCTTAATTGGAAGATTAAATATTATACACCCAATTTGGCTTATTTTAATGTAAATTTGCAGCTAAAATTATATAAAATGTCTTATCAAACTGTTTTTGAAGAATTTTTCGGGCAAGTAAAATCAAGTATCAAAGAAGGAACTTTTGCAAAACTTACAATGGCCAAAACTATTGGAGATACTGATCTTAAAAATATATTTGTTCGTTTACATCTTTTAGAAAATAATGAGTACAATTTTGCCTTCACATTTCGTTATAAAACCGAAGAAGTTGAGCAATTTCATAGTGTTGAACAGACTTTTTTAATTTTGAGTTCTTACATCAAAAATCCATTTACAAATGCTTTATTATTTACAACTGAAAAAGATTTGATTTTTAAAGTGAACAAAAAAAATGCAGCAAGTTTGACGGAACAAGCACCAACTTTCAAACATGCATCGGATGTGATATTAGAAATGATTGAAAAGAAAATCATTTAATAGACGATTTTTCACATTCAATCTTTAAACAATATAATTTCGTAAATTTGGACTTAATATTTTTCGAAAAATGCTTGGATTAAAACTTTTGACAGACCCACGTTGGGCTGATATTGCGGAAAGAAATTTAGAAGAAATTTTAACAGATCATGCGTGGTGTGAACAAAAAGCGGCGACAAACGCGATTACCATGATTGCGTATAATTCTGAACATGACGAATTTATTCAGGAAATGTCGGATATTGCAATCGAAGAAATGCAACATTTCAAAATGGTTGTAGAAATTATCGAGCGTCGTGGATACAAATTAGGTCGCGAGCGAAAAGATGATTATGTTGGTCAATTGATGAAATTTTGTAAAAAAGATGGTTCTCGAAATATGGCTTTTGTTGATCGTCTATTATTTGCAGCGATGATTGAAGCAAGAAGTTGTGAGCGTTTCAGAACATTATCTCAAAATATAAACGACGAAGAATTAGCAAAGTTTTACTATGATTTGATGGTTTCGGAAGCGAATCATTACACAACTTTCTTAAATTTTGCTCGAAAACTTTCAACTGATGTTGATGTGGACAAACGTTGGAAAGAATGGTTGGATTTTGAAGGAAATTTGATTCAATCTTACGGAAATAAAGAAGCTATACACGGATAGAATTTAGATAATAAAAAAGTGAAATCAAGATTTGATTTCACTTTTTTATTCGACATAAATCAATCGACAAGGAACGTCCAAATCTTCCGTCAAATAATAACTACAACACAAGCGATGATAACCATCTGCAATGATTAATTCGTTCGCAGATCTTACCAACAAAATTGGAGAAAGCTTTTTATTTGCTTTTATTTTTTTGAAATTCTCTTGAACATGTCTATTTTCCAAAGGAAGCAAACTCAATTTACTCGCTCTAAAAATATCTTTGGATTTCTTGATGATTGTTTCGGCTTTCGATAATTTATTTGTAAGTGAAGTAGCTATTTCAGGCTTAAAAATTAATTCCAAATAATCTTGCGCAGCAGGAAAATCGTGATCTTCCGGTTCATCTAACCAAATATTTTTGTCATCTGTTAGGTTTTTCATGCTAATTAAAATTGATAGGTTTTTATAATTTTATCATCTAATAATTGCTTCATCAACATTTTATGTTGTTTACTTTTACCTCTAACCAACCAAGTTGTAGAAACATTTCCATCTGTAGCATGTTGCTTAGCAACCGAAAATTTTAAATCAAATTTTTTAAATAATGTTTGACAATATTCATATTCCTCTTTCGACTTTGTCAGAATTGTATAATATTTAATTTTATGGTAATCATCAATATAATTTTGAAGATAAGTTAATCCAACCAAAATAATCAAAACGATAACACTTCCCAATAAACCTAAATAAACATACCCCGCTCCAATACACATTCCCAACGATGCAGTCGCCCAAATAGTAGTTGCGGTCGTAATCCCTGCAACTTTATTATCGTCCTTAAAAATTACTCCGGCTCCTAAAAATCCAATTCCCGTAATGATATTTGCAGCCAATCGATCAGGATTTCCTACTCCAATTCGGATCGAAAGAATTGTAAACAAACAGGAACCAAAACTAACTAAAATGAATGTTCGTAAACCGGCAGATTTGTTGCGATATTCTCTTTCCGTACCGATCAAAACGCCAATTATAATCGATATACAAATTAAAATCAATTCATTTTGAATCGATTTCGCTAAAAATTCTTCCATAACAGAATATATAACATTAAATATACAAATTTGATCTTTTATTAACTATCCTATATCAATTTAAATCTAAAATTCTATACGTAAATTTGACTAAATCTAAAATAGTATGGAATTAGGAATAGGAATGTTTGGCGATCTACATATTGATCCTAAAACTGGTTATACACAAACTCCTCAACAACGTATGAGTGAGATTATAGAAGAAGTAAAATTAATGGACGAAATTGGATTAGATTTCTTTGGAATTGGAGAACATCATCGTCCTGATTACGCAGTTTCTTCTCCAGAAATTATTTTGGCTGCTTTGTCTACAGTTACAAAAAATATTAAGTTGGGAAGTGCCGTTTCTGTCATCAGTTCTACAGATCCCGTAAAGTTGTATCAAGATTTTGCTAGTGTTGACAATTTATCGAATGGTCGTGCTGAAATTATGGCTGGACGCGGTTCATTCATCGAATCTTTTCCTCTTTTCGGTTATGATTTAAACGATTACGATGCTCTTTTTGATGAAAAACTTCGTTTACTTTTAGATTTAAATAAAAACGAAGTAATCAATTGGCGCGGAAAATTTAGAATGCCAATTATTAATCAAAGTGTTTATCCAAAGCCTGTGCAAGAAAAACTACCTATTTGGATTGCTGTTGGCGGAACAAAATCATCAATTGTACGTGCTGCAACATTAGGTTTACCTATTATTTTCGCGATTATTGGAGGCAATCCTGCTGATTTTAACTATCTGTTCGAAATTTATAAACAAGTTTATATCGAAAATGGTCATGATATTAAAACGATGCAAATTGGCGTTCACATGCACTCTTTTTTTGGAGAAGATAGCGAAAAAATTGCAGAAGAATATTTTCCAATTTATGGTGCACAAATGAATAGAATTGGAGCAAGTAGAGGTTGGCCAAAATATACAAAACCACAGTTTGACTATGGACGTTCTACAAATGGACATTTGTTTGTTGGAGACGCTTCTTTAGCGGTTGATCGTATTTTGAAATATCAGGAAATGTTTGGTTTAACTCGTTTTTCTGCACACATGGACGTGGGAGCGCCAAATCACTTGGATATGATGAAATCTATCGAAATTTTTGGAAAAGATATTCTACCAAAAGTGAAAATGTAACAAAATAAATTTAATTTATAATGACAAAAGACACGATTCGTTTTCGTGTCTTTTTTTATTTTTCGTTAAAATTGAATGAATGAAGAAAATATTAGCCTGTTTTATTGTTTTAGCCAACTTCGGTGTGCATGCACAAGAAAGTAATTTTAGAACTTGGAATACCTTAAATATCAATCAAAAAATCAATAAAGATTTTAATTTTCAGTCGGATATACAATATCGTTCGTACGAAGATTTAGATCAGTTACAACAACTTTTGATTCGTGGAGGAATTGGTTACAACTTAACCGAAAATAACAATACAATTTTAGCTGGTTACGCCTACATTCAAAACAGAACTCCTACTGCTACAGACGATTATGCTCATAGTCACGAACATCGTTTGTATCAACAATTCAATACAAAACATGCTTTACAACGTTTTAATTTCGCGCATCGCTTTCGTGTCGAAGAACGCTTTTTAGAAAATGATACACAATTTAGATTTCGTTATCAATTGACTGCAACTGTTCCGCTAAATAATGCCAAATTAATCGAAAACACGTGGTATTTGAAAGCGTATGATGAGATTTTTCTACAAGCTGTAAAAGATAAAACGTTTGATAGAAATCGACTTGGTTTAAGCTTTGGTTACGTTATTTCGCCAACTTTTAGTTTAGAAGCTGGTTATATGTTACAAAGTCTTAAAGCATCTCATACCGATCATTTGATGATTGGATTGACAGTTAATAATCTGATAAAATAGTCTTATCTTGGTTAGGATAATTTACACTTGATTATATGAAAGTCAAGCTAAATGGAAAAATAAAAGTAAAATGCACTATTTTTATTAATTACTAATATAATTAATCTAATCAATAATTTTAATTACTTCATAAAAAAATAAGACCTCTTTAGTCGAAACTAAAGAGGTCTTATTTAAAAATATTTTTTCTAAGCAAAACTTATCAAATCTTCGTAGGCTTTTTTTGCCCCTTCAAAAACTTGTTGTTGCTCTTCTTCAGTTGTAAATTCTTGATTAATATAACCAATAAAAGTTTTCCAGATTTGACCAAGGTTTTCGCCGTAATGTCCAAAATAATTGAAACTTTTATTCTCTAAAAAAGGATACTTTTTCAGTGTTTTTGCAATTACATTTCCGCCAAGCATAGAACCTTCTATCACATACAAAGCTCCAATTGCTTCGGCTCTATTTCGAAGCTCGAATTGTTTTGGTACATTCAATTCTTCTAAACCTAACTCATTGATATCTTGTTCAATCAAAGACAATTTATTCAATTTTGTCAACGTTAAATTTTTTAAATCTTTGTCATTCAAAAATTGTTTGATAGAATCTTCATAAGATTTTAGAAAAATATGATTAACCTGCAACATTTTATAGTAATTTTTATCTGTAAATGTGCTGTTAAACAATTTATTCGACTCTAATTTATCTTCAATTTCTTTGTGATAAACCGCTGTTTTTTCTTTTAAATAATCAGATAGCATTCGTTAGATTTTTTTAAATGTTAATATAAAAGTTGTTCCTTCTCCTACTCTACTTTCAAAAGATATATCACCATTCATTCTGTCCATCATTCTATGCGCAATCGAAAGTCCAACTCCGTTTCCAGAAATGTTTCCAGTGTTAGACATTCTGCTAAATAGCTTGAACATTTTATGATAATCTTCTTCTTTTATGCCAATTCCGTTATCTTTTATTTTGAAGATAATTTCTTTATTATTGATTTCAGATGATATTTCAACCTTTGGGTGTTTTGCTTGAGATGAATATTTTATAGCATTACCAATAATATTCAGAAAAACCTCATAAAACATTGTTTTATCCCCCAAAACATTATGTATTTCTTTTACAACAACTTCAGTATTGTTAATCTTATAATACAACAAAACATCGTGTATAATCTTTTCTATGATTGGTTTTGTTTCGATTGTAGACAATACAATTTCTGATTTTTTAGCTTTACTCAACGCCAAAAGATCCTGCATCATTTGTGTCATTCGATCAATTTCTTCAATAACACTTCTTAATCGATCATTTTTAATTTCATCATCTTTCAAACTTCGTTGAAGCATCTGACAATTCAATTTCATCACCGATAATGGTGTGCGTAAATCATGAGAAACTGTATAGGTAAACGAGTCTAATTCGTCATTTATTTCTTTTAACTGTTCATATAAACTCTGAATTTTGAACGACTGTAAATGAAGTGTTTCTATAATTAACTTAATCACTTCTTTCGCTACATATTTCTCCTTATCTAACCAAATAAACGATTTACTCTTAATGTTCTCTTGCCAAATCTTGAAAGAAGTTCGAGGAGAAAAACTATGTATTTCATTGCCATTTATAACATCTACATTTTTAATTTTACTTGGTTCTCCAGCCCAATTTAAGGTTTGAATTTGTTCTTTTTTGAACCAAATTATAAAATGTTCATAAGTTTGATTTAGAAAACAAAACATTACACCAGCCGAATTTGTACTAAGCTTAAGCTCTTGTCCATAATCTAGATTAAAAGTATTCGACGTGAATAAACCTGCTGATTTTCTTTTAAATGCCCATTCTTTTATTCTCAAAATTTCTTCTTTATCTGGCGTTTCGCCTTCTACAAAAACATCGTCAAAATTAACCAATGCAATTCCATCTGCCTTTGTAAGATTAAGTACCTCTTTTAGATTATTATTAATTGATTGCTGAAGATTTTCTTCTGTTAAAAGATTTTCTTTGAGTTTAATCGCTGTTTCATTAAAATAATTTTGAAACTTTAATCGTTCAGTTGCTTTAAAATTTACATAAGTCAATCTTGCTTGACGCGTTAATAATTCGGTTTGCAAACGAACTTGATTTGGAATAAATTTTGGCTTAGAATTCTGACACGCTACAATTCCCCATAATTTCTCGTTAATTACAATAGAAATAGAAAAACTTGCTTCACAATTAGCATTACGCAAATACTGTAGATGTATCGGAGAAAGTGCTCTAACAGAAGAGTACTTCAAGTTAATTTTGTGATAATTTACATTACAAATTAAAATGATTCTTTTACTGTTAACATCTGCAACCAAACGGCTTTTTTTCTCTAAATACAGTTGACGTGCTTGTTTAGGAATATCAAATTCTGGATAACGCAAACCCATATAAGAATCTAATCCCTTATCAATTTCTTCCGCTATAACAACGCCGCTGCCATCTTCCAAAAATTTATATAGCATTACTCTCTCGTAATGAATCAAACTCTTTATAGATGAAATTAACAAATTCCAAGTTGAGCTTATAGACTTTGAGTACAAGATTTGTTCAGAAAAATTATAATAGGCTAATCTGTTTTCTAAAATAATTAATTCTTCTAACTCCAAATAAATCAATTCCTCAAAATGATAGACTGTTAAATGATAAATTTTCGAATTAACTTTTGTATTAGTTCGGTAAAAATCACCTTGTTCTAAATTCAAAACCTCGTCAAAATCAAGCTCAAAATCATGAAGTTGATTAATGTCTTGACTTAATATCTTTTCGGTAGAAATTTCAAATAATTCATCAATATTTTGAGAAAAAAATTCAATTTGATGCGAATTTTTATGAATTCCTATCAAATATCCAAAAGGTTGAATTTCGTTGAGAAACTGAATTTCTTCGTCTTCACAATTTTTGATGATTTGGTTGGTCATATAAATGGTTTAGGAGTGTAATTATGAATCTAAGTTAAATTTATTTTTTAATCTTCTTGTCTTTTAATTTTCAGAATATAATTTTCCAACTCTAATTCATCGGTATCCACTAATTCGAAATCACTAAAATGAGTTAAATGTTTCTCAAAAAATGCTGTAACTTTTTCTTTTTCTAACGATGGATGAACTTTAATTCCGTTGAATTTTATATTCTTCATATAGACATAAAAATCGTAATCAAAATCGGTTTCTCCTAAATATGTATTGGCAATTTTCCCTTTCCATTTGATATCAAAAACACCAAATTCTTCTGTATCTAAAAACGTAATTTCGTGCTGTGCAACCGTGTCATTTCCTAACATCGAAATACCAAAAGCAAGATTTTCAGACTCGTCAAGATTTACTGGAAGAGGATCAATTTCGAAAGTTTTTTTATTGAGTTGATTAAAATCTAATTGCACATCATTTCCGATCTTTATTCCTTTATTGTTCCAATATGTACTCGAAATGATAGCATGATCATAATTAATCCAAAGTTGTTTTTCTGCATTCTCTTCAGAAATATCGTCTATTTCATCCAAATCATCTTTATATTCTTCTTCTTCATCATAATTATCTGATTCTAAATGAAGATCCATCCAAAGGTCAAAATTTTCATCAAGGCGAGCACTCCAAACAAAATCTATTACTTTGTGTCCGTTTGTAAATGGGCTATTCGAAAAATATATTTTGTTATTATCCTTACTCATAAATTGGGTTTTGACTTATGTTTTTGAATTTACAACGATTATTCTACTCTACAAAATTTTAAAAAATAATTGATTCGTTTATTAGATATTGTCATTGATTCTCAAAGAAATAAAAAAAGTGCAATTTCAATAGAAATTGCACTTTTAAATTATAGTTATGATTTATAAATCAATTGAATTATAAGGTTTCTTTTAACCATTTGAAAAATTCTGTATGCCAAATCACAGAATTTTGAGGTTTTAATACCCAGTGATTTTCTTCAGGGAAATAAATGAAACGAGATTTGATTCCTTTCAATTGTAAAATTTGATAAGCCTCCTGTCCTTGTCCCATTGGCACACGATAATCGTGACCACCAACGTAAATTAACATTGGAGTATTCCATTTATTTACTAGTTCTGTACTACTTGGATCAAATTTAGAATACGTTTTTTGCGCAGCTTTATTATTTGTTTCCCACCAAGCGCCACCAGCATCCCAGTTTGTAAAGAAAATTTCTTCTGTTGTTCCATACATCGATTTCAAATCGAATACACCGTTATGAGAAATAAATGATTTGAAACGACCTTCGTGAATACCTGCTAAATAGTAAACAGAATATCCCCCATAAGACGCACCGACAGCACCACGACGATCTTTATCTACATAAGATTCTTTCGAAATATCATCAATCGCAGCTAAATAATCTTGCATTACTTGTCCTCCCCAATCTTTCGAGATTTGCTCATTCCACTCTACTCCATGACCTGGCATTCCTCGACGGTTTGGCGCAATTACGATATAACCTTGTGCCGCCATTAATTGGAAATTCCAACGAGGAGAATAAAATTGTGTTAAAGCAGATTGTGGTCCACCTTGACAATACAATAAAGTTGGGTATTTTTTATTCGGATCGAAATTTGGTGGATAAATTACCCATGCATGCATTTCTTTTCCGTCTGTTGTTTTAATTTTACGTGCTTTTACATCACTCAACGCTATGTTATCAAAGATCTCTTTGTTTTCATTTGTTAATTGCGTTAATGCTCCAGATTTTAAATCAACCACATAAATTTCTGCAGCGTGATTAATGTCTGTTTTTGTAACAATTGCTTTATTCCCAACAACTTCTTTGATGTCTGCAATGTCAAAATCACCTTTTGTAATTTGTTTGATAAAAGGCATTTTTCTCATTTTGAAGTTTACATCAACCTCGAATAATTGAATTGTTCCTCCAACTGGTGCATTGAAATAAATTTTGTTTCCATCATTGCTCCATTTATAACCTTGTACCGTTCCGTCCCAATGTTTTGTAATATTCATTTCGATATCACCACGACGAACGATTAAGTCATTTTTATCTGCTTCGTAACCATCTCGTTCCATGCTCAAAAACGCAAAATCTCCTTGAGAAGAAAAACTTGGTGTATTGTCATAACCCAATTTTCCTTCTGTGATATTTTTCGTCGTTTTCGTAGCTAAATCGTATTGATAAATATCTGTGTTTGTGCTTAATGCGTAATCTGTTCCAAATTTCTTCTTAGAAACATATAATATTTTACTTCCATCTGGTGTCCATACAAATTCTGAAACTGAATATGGTTCATCTTTTAAAACAT
The DNA here is from genome assembly GCF_002472765.1 of Empedobacter sp. UBA7252. Taxonomy (NCBI): domain Bacteria; kingdom Pseudomonadati; phylum Bacteroidota; class Flavobacteriia; order Flavobacteriales; family Weeksellaceae; genus Empedobacter; species Empedobacter sp. UBA7252. The sequence continues at coordinate 4,465 of NZ_DKSQ01000067.1, read as the reverse complement.
CAATTTTAGTCGAACCTTCTTTGTTTTCTGACACAAATAAATGATCGTAATTTCCATCATTCCAAGTATCCCAATGTCTGTAATTTAATTCGTTATAAATCTGCACATTCGATTTGTCCATTTCTGGATAATAATCAAAACCAAAAACCTTTTGTAATTTAACTTTATCAGTTTCTGCTTTATATTGTTGAGATTTATTCAACGATTCATCAGCCAAAAGCGTTTTATAATCTTCGATTTCCGAAGCTTTTCCTCCTGCCAACGAAATCATATATGTTTTCGATGTGTCTTCTTGTGTTTTTACGTTAGTAGAAGTTACTTTATAAATCAGATTTTTTTGATCTTTCGTTACTCCAACTGGAGCTACTTTTTTTACTTGCCAAAGAAGTTCTGGCGTCATTACTTTTTGTCCCATTGCTGTTGTCGATATCAAGATACTTGCGACTAATACAGAAAATCTATTCATGTTAATTTCAAATCTAAATAATTGTAAAAGTAACAATTCTTTATGGAGAAAGGTAAAATTTATAATTAAAAAAAGACATCATCCAGTACAAATTGTACTTAAATGATGTCTCCGCTAATAATTTTTTTCAAATCGTCTAATCGATTCTTAAAATTAGGCTATATATTTTATATTAAACTACTTAATTAAAAGTTTAACTTATTTTTATGAGTAAAAACTGGAATAATTGCTCCAAAAACTAAGTTTTGTTGGGAGAACACAATATCCTGTTTTGCTTTATCAGCTTTGTTTGCAGTTGTACGAATATCACTCAAGTTAGCATATCCACCCTTTAATTCGGCCTGTACAAAGAAATAATCCCAAAAAGTAAAGTTAATCCCAACCATTGCAGCTGTTGCAAAACCTGCTAAGTGAAACTCATCATAACGTTCATTACCCATCAATTTTACGTTAGAACGTGGATATAAAATCCCTGCTCCCAAACCAGCTGTTACGTTAACATCGATTCCTTTTCCATTTTTTGTGATTGGGAAATGTTGAATATTATCAAAACGACGAACCTCTAAATTAGCATAGTTCAAACCATCTGTATGCTCAAACGTTAAGAAATCTTCTGTTAATTTTTGATCGACATTATTATATGTTCCATCGTAATCTGAACCTGTATTGATGTGACCATTCATTTTTACAACTTGATCTTGATCCATCACATATTTCATGTGGTCAATCCCGAAAGAGATATTCCAATTATCCGAAACAAAGTAACCTAAACGGAAGTTATATTGCGGAATCGTCATAGAACTTGGATTGAAATACTTGATTCCAAAGGAAGTTTGACGGTCATGAGCTGCTACATTATCCAACGTAAAATCGTATCCATCTCCTTTGAACTGAATATCTGATTTTGTATACTGCGCGTGATTCCAACCCCAATAAATATAAAATTTACCTTTATTATTTTTTCCTTGCCCGAAAGTAGTTGCAACCAAAGCAACTAAAAACATTACACTTATATACTTTCTCAAAATTTAACTTTTTGCAAATCTATTCTTAAAAAAATTGAGTAAAAATGATTTATGATATCAATTTTATATCTAGACAATATTTAAAATCAATAAACATTGTTAAGCGTCATAAAATAAAATGATAAATATTTATTAAAAATGATATCCTCTATTTTGTAATTAAAAATTAAAATATATTTTTGTGACATAATGAAAGACTACCTGATAAAACATAGCATCGGAATTTTTTTCACGCTTCTTTTGGTGTTCAGTACGAACATGCAAGGGTTGGCGGGCTATATGGATTATCAGATGAGATTGGAGCAGCAAGACGAAAAAGATTCTTCTGACAATGATCAAAAAGCTTTGTTTTCTCAAACTTCAACTGAAGAAGAAAATAATCAGAAAAATTCTTCGAGCGAAATTACAGAAAAAATACATTATTTCCACGAAATAAAATTGTTTACATTTTTTAATGTGAAACAAATTACATATTCGGATTTTCATCATTCTAATGCATATGCATCTTTAGATAATGGTGTGACAACTCCACCTCCTGAATTAGTTTAATTTTTTAATTGATTTTTTGCATCATCCTATTCAAATCTATTGAATGGATAGCAAATTTATTTTTATCATTTCAAATTATTAAATAATTCATTTTAAAACTATTATGAATCTTTTTCAAAATTGGAAAAAGGACATACCTGCGAGTATTGTTGTCTTTTTCGTAGCATTGCCTTTATGTTTAGGTGTTGCGTTGGCCAGTGGTGCGCCTTTATTTGCCGGAATTATTGCGGGAATTGTAGGAGGAATTGTTGTTGGTCTTATTTCTAAATCTCAAATTGGTGTTTCTGGTCCTGCGGCTGGTTTGGTCGTTATTGTATTAACTGCTATTACAGATTTGGTTGCTTACGAACTATTTTTAGTCGCGGTTGTTATCGCCGGAATTTTTCAAATATTACTAGGTATTCTAAAAGCCGGAGTTATTGGTTATTACTTTCCATCTTCGGTGATTAAAGGAATGTTATGTGCGATTGGTATTTCAATTTTCTTGAAACAAATTCCATTAGCGTTAGGCTATACAGAAACATTTAGTTTTAGTAATTTTAGTTTAGATTTTATCACGCCAGGAGCCATTATTATTACAGCAATCTCTTTATTTATCTTGATTGTTTGGGATAATATTTTAGGAAAAAAATCAAACTTTTTCAAATTATTACCAGGATCATTAGTAGCTGTATTAGTAGGTATTTTGTACCAAGTTACAATTGGTGATACCAACCACGAAGTATTTTCTATCGACCACAATTTATTAGTAAAAGTTCCTGTTCCTGAAAGTGTTTCAGATTTCTTAGGACAATTTACTATGCCCGATTTCGCCTCTGGATTAACAAATCCTATGGTTTGGCAAGTTGCATTTACCATCGCAATTGTAGCGTCATTAGAGACTTTATTATCTGTAGAAGCAACTGATAAATTAGATCCTTTAAAGCGTCAAACACCTACAAATCGAGAATTGATTGCACAAGGTGTCGGAAACTCTTTAGCTGGTTTAATTGGAGGTTTACCTGTTACGCAAGTTATTGTACGTTCATCTGCAAATGCAATGAGTGGCGGGCTTACAAAACTTTCTACAATTACGCACGGTGTTTTATTATTAGTGAGTGTGATCTCTATTCCAATGTTTTTAAATTTAATTCCAAATGCGGTTTTAGCTTCTATTCTATTGGTTATTGGATACAAATTAGGTAATCCGAAACAATTCTTGGATATGAAAAAATTAGGAAAAGATCAGTTAATTCCGTTCGCAGTAACAGTTATTGCAATTTTGGCAACAGATTTATTAAAAGGTATCATCATTGGTCTTATTGTTGGTGTAGTGGTTTCGTTAATCAAATCTTACAATAACTCGCACGTAATGTTGGTAAAAGAAGGAAATGTTTTCCATATGAATTTTGCTGAGGAGGTAACGTTTGTAAACCGCGGTGCAATTGTAAAAGAATTAGATGGTTTGAAACCTGGTTCTAATCTTGAATTAGATGTTAGAAAAACTCGTATTCTAGATTATGATATTATCGAATATTTAGATGAATTTAAAGTAAAAGCAAAAAATAATAATATTAATATTCGACTAATTTCCGAACGTGGAACAGTAGATAATCCTCCATCGTTTAGAGAATTCTTTGGTTACGTTTTAGTAGCTGGAGCGCATTAATCTGTAAAAAACATATAAAAATTAAAACACACACAATAAAATTAAATATAATGAAAGCACATACATCAGAAACTCAAGCAACAACAACTCCAGATAAAGCGTTAGAATTTTTAAAAGAAGGAAATGCAAGATTTGTTCAAAATTTAAAAGCGAACAGAGATTTACTTTCACAAGTGAATGACACAAGAGAGGGACAATGGCCGTTTGCGGTTGTTTTAAGCTGTATTGATAGCCGTACTTCTGCGGAACTTATTTTCGATCAAGGTTTAGGAGATATTTTTAGTGTACGAATTGCTGGTAATTTCGTTAATCAAGATATTTTAGGTTCGATGGAATTCGGAACAAATGTGGCTGGCTCTAAATTGATTGTTGTCTTAGGACACTCTAAATGTGGCGCTTTGAAAGGCGGATTAGACGCTGAAGCAATTCACAAAACTGGAATGAATAATTTGTGTCATTTGGTTGATCATTTCAATCCAATTATCGACGAAATTATAAAAGATGGTGAAGAACGTTCTTCTAAAAATGCAGATTTATTAGAAAGATTAAATCACCAAAACGTTATACAAACAATAGAAGATATTCGTAACCAAAGTACAACCTTGAATACCTTAGAAAAAGAAGGGAAAATCAAGATAATAGGTGCAAACTACTGTGTAGATTCAGGCGTTGTAACTTGGTTATAAAACAATTAATTCTTTAGATATTTTTTAGTAATGTAAAAGCCACTCTGCGAGTGGCTTTTGTTATTTAATTGGCAATATCCAAAAAACTGTG
>NZ_DKSQ01000034.1:6700-13496 GCF_002472765.1 Empedobacter sp. UBA7252 | reverse complement strand
CGTTTTTTAGGGAAGATTACAGAGTTATCGGAAATAGATTGAAATACTAAGCAATAAGAACCGTTACAAAATAATTACTACTCTTTTTCAACAATATTTATAAAATTTTGATTTTCAATAAATAGTAGCTTTTATAAATACTTTAAAATAAAAAAAAAACCAACTTTTCAGTTGGCTTATTAATTTATCTAAGTAATATCAAAAATTAACAATTCTCGATTACGCTTTTTACCACGCGAATTACATTTGGCATTGCTGTATTCGCTGCATTTAATACATCTTCGTGCGAAACATCAAATGAAATTTCTGGTCCACCTAAATCTGTAATAATAGATAAACAAAAAACGCGCATATCCATGTGACGAGCAACAATAACTTCAGGAACTGTACTCATACCAACACAATCTCCACCAATAAAACGAACCAATCCGTATTCTGATGGTGTTTCGAAAGTTGGTCCTTGTAATCCTACATAAACTCCTTGATGAACCAGGATATCATTCGCTTTTGCAAATTCTGCTGCTTCATTCAACATTTCTCTGTCATAAGCTTTTGACATATCCACAAAACGAGGTCCTAATTCGTCGATATTTTTTCCACGTAAAGGATGTTCTGGCATCATATTAATATGGTCTTTTACCAAACAAATATCGCCAACTTGGAAATTTGGATTAACACCTCCAGAAGCATTCGATAAAACAACTTTCTTAATTCCTAATCCGTTAAATACACGCATTGGGAACGTTACTTCTTCCATCGAATATCCTTCGTAGTAATGAAAACGACCAGCCATCATCAAAACTTTTTTACCTAAAATAGTTCCGTATACTAAATGACCTTTGTGCCCTTCTACTGTTACTTGAGGAAAGTTTGGTATATCTTTGTAGCTAATAACAACTTTATTTTCTACTTCATCTTCTAATTTTCCTAATCCAGACCCTAACACAATTACAAATTCTGGTTGATCTGGCAATAAATTATTGATGTACTTTACAGCCTCATTAATTCTGTCCAACATACTCTAAAATAGTTTGATTAAATTTTTCTTTATCGTTAATATCGATACTAATCGGAATGTAGTATAAATCGTCTTTTATCATGGATTCTTCCATCAAACGCATATAATCTTTCTCTGTTGTCATGATAATTTTATCAAAACGCTTTCTACCTTCCGTATCTTCGTATCGTTTGTAAATATACTCAATTTCTGATTGACTAAAATTATGATGATCTGGATATTCTAAATGCAAGACATTTGCAAAGTTTTCTTCTGCAAATTTTACCAAACCATCTGTTTTAGCAATTCCTGTAACTAAAATAACATTCAGATTTTTCCAAGTCGATTTCTCAACATTATCCAATTTCCCAATCAATTTGTTATCATAAACAATTTTCGAGAAAAATAATTGCTGATGAGATCTTAACTTAATCTTTTTCGAAATTTCTTTGTGCTTTTCCTCCGATATTCTGTCTGGACATTTCGTTACAATAACAATATCTGCACGACGAACTCCACTTCTACTCTCTCTCAAATCACCTGCTGGTAATAAAAAATCTTTGTAATATGGATTATTGTAATCAGTCAACAAAATATTGAAACCAGCTTTTATTCCACGATGTTGATAAGCATCATCCAACAAAATTGCATCTGCATTGTAATGGTCAATTAATTTTTGCGCACCAAAAGCTCTATCTTCGCAAACTGCAATCAAAATTCTGTTCTTGAAACGTTGAAAAAACTGCATTGGTTCGTCTCCAATATCATAAACTTTGGATGAATAATTTGCAATCAAAAAACCTTTTGTTTTTCGTCCATATCCTCTACTCAATGTTGCAATTAATTTTTCGTCTTTCAACAAATCAATTAAATACATAATATGAGGTGACTTTCCCGTTCCGCCAACAGACAGGTTTCCAACATTAATAATTGGAATTTTGAATGATGATGAACGCATCATTCCTATATTGTAAAACAGATTTCGAACCGAAGTTCCAATCCAATATAAACCAGAAAATGGAAGTAAAAATCTACGCCAATTCATTTTTATTTTTAATATTAAGCGAAAATACTATTTTCAATTTTAATTCTAAAAAAAGAAACACTTCATTTCTTTATTCAGCGAAAAAAAACCTATTCTATCGGAACAGGTTTTTAATTATTTATTAATCGTATAATTTATTCAATTCGTTGGCGTAACTCGTTTTATCCTCTATCTTCCAACCGTAGGTTTTGGCAAGGAAATACAAATCGCCAAGATTTTGAATTAATTGTTGATGTGCTTCTTGTTTTAGTTTGGTTTGATCAACGGTTTTTTCTACATGCTCTACAGCACGTTTCTTAATTCCGTTCAAATCATCTTTACTAAATTTATTGAAAACACTTTGATCCATGTCATAAAAACTAACATCTGGATACACTTGAATTTCAACTGGAGGAATAGATTTGATGATAATTTTTTTATTCACCGAATCCAATTCAATATCCATTTTTTTCAAATCATATGTTGCTTGCGCTTTGGCTTTCACCAAAAGTGTCACCTTTTTATCCGCAGAAAAAATATCAGTTAAACCTGGCAACGATTTCTTTGACGTGTGATTGTATAAATCTGAATAAGTTTGTTCTGCAACAATCATTTTATTCATTCGTTCGATTTGATACGCAATCACATGAGATTGTTCGGTATAGCTTTCAGATTTGAATTTATCCATGATGAAATATGTTATCATCACACCAAAAATGAAGGCTACAACGACAAGAATTATTTTCTTTAAATTATTCATTTGCATAATTTGGAGTCAATGGCGTACCATTCACAATCTGTGCCAAATCTTCTTCTAAATAGCCCGAAACTGGAGATTCTACAATTCTACCAACTTCTTCTTTTTTATTATTATATACGATAATTGTCGGAACGTGCGTCACATTTTTATTGATTTCTTCTCCGTTGAAGCTTTTCTTTTGACGGTTTACACCAATCACTTTCAAACGATTTTGAGGAAATTTAATATCATCTAAAATTTTGTACAAACGCGGCAATTCACGACGAGAATCTGGACACCAAGTTCCTACAAAAACTTCCAAACGATAATTGCGTAAATCTTTTAAACCTTTCAATTTACTTTTTTCAACTTCGTACGTTTCATATTCGTGGTGGTACCAATCCTTAAAATCATCTTCTTCCAACGCTTTTCTTGTAAATTCTCCCGTCAACATTTTCTTCCCATTTTCAGCTGTAATCGTACGATTCAACACTTTATTTTGAGCAAACGATTGTGTAGAAAAACCCAACATTGCCACAAGTGCAATTGCCAATATTTTTTTCATTGTATTTTTAGTTTATAGGTTAAATGTATAAATAATTATGAAATGATTTGACCATTTTCAACTTTAATTGAGCCAATATCGAAAGTCGCTAATTGATTCAATAAAGGATAATTTTTGGTCGTTCCTTTATAAACTTGTTTTTCAGCATCAATTTCGAGATGACCAATAAATTTTCGTAAATCACCAATCTCAATAATTTTTGCGATTTGCTCTACCGAATTATTTTCTTCGTTGTATTCATCTTCAAAATAAATTCCCAAATCGACAACTGAAGAGTTTTCTCCATTTTGAATTTTAACATTATGAATAACAATATCCAAATACTTTTGTCCATTTTGAGGAATCGATAAATATTCATCAAACGGAAAATTTTCTTGCGTAGCTAACGCATTCAATCCCCCTAAAATAGCCAATGCATTGTATTTTCTTGTTGTATTTCGTTGATAATCATTCGGAAAATGTCCCGCTTCAAACAATACACAAGGATAACCCATTTTTGTAAAATTATCTCCAGTTGACATCGGATAAAACTCTGATGTATAACGACCTACATGACCAGAAATCACTTTTTGTAATTCAGTATTCATTGCCTGAATAATTCCCATCGTTTTATCACGAACTTCGTTCACATCTTCTTCAACATTATAAGAAGGCGCTAAAAATGATAAAGTCGCTGGTTTAGCGGTTTGTCCAACATTGAAAATCGTACGTTGATCATGCAAATTGAATAAGGTTTGATAATTTCCTTTTTCCACTTGATCTAACAAAACATGAATTTCTGTTGATTCTTTTGCTAAAAAATCACGGTTAATGTCAATTCCAACCGCATTTCTACGTGTATTAACATTTGCACCATCAGGGTTTAGCATCGGAATAAAATCAATCGTCAATTGAGATAAAATGGTTTGAGCTAATTCAGATTTTTGTTCAAAAAAATTAATTACATCAAACATTGCACGCGTTCCAGAAGATTCGTTTCCGTGCATTTGAGACCAAATCAATAAACGTTTTTCTCCAGTTCCGAAACTTAATTTATAAATTTCGTTTCCTAAAAAAGATGTTCCAATTTGTTCTTTTTGAATTGATTTTAATGAAAAATAGTGATTTAAAGCTTCAAAATTTAACCATTTCGAATCAAAACCTTCTTGTCTGAAAGTTGAATATTCTTTCTCTAATTGATGAATATCAAACATATTTTTTACGTTATACGTTTATAAGTTTTATGTTATAAATATTGATTATCAAATAAATAAAACCGTCAATTCGAGTGAAATTCGTTTAGAATTTTGTATCGAGAATAAAGTTTTAGAAGATAAAATTCATCAATTCTCGATACAATTTTTAGAAATAATCTTTCTAAAAATCACTCGAATTGACGAATTTTAATTCAAAATATATAACATTATTATTTATATTTTACTGAATTGATTTCTTGAAAGTTTTACGACGTTTGTGGTTTACAGGATCATAAGCTTTCCACAAAACTTGAATGCTTTCGTTGTCCGCTAGTTCAGGATTTGTTTCCAAAAATTTGATCCCGTTGTTTCTAAACGTATCAAACATTGCATTAAAAATCAATGCTGTAACACCTTTTCCTTGAAATTTTGGATCAATTCCGATCAAATAAAATTGAGCAGAATCATTATTTTTACTTGCTCTCATCAAATGCCACCAACCAAAAGGAAAAATTTTACCTTTCGCTTTTTGCATCGCTTTAGAATACGAAGGCATCGTAATAGCAAACGAAACCATTTTTCCGTCTTCATCAACAATACAGTTCACAAAATCTGGATTAATAAACGGAATATATTTCTTTTTGTAATATTCAATTTGATAATCCGCAATTGGTACATAGGTATCCAATTCGCTGTAAGTTTTATCTAACAAATCGAACATCTCGTCAACATACGGAATAATCTCTGAAGTTTTTGTAAACTTCAATTCTCGTAATTTGTAACGTTCTCGAATAATTTTATTGAATTTGATAACTTTTTCTGGCAATTCTGTTGGTGCAGGCAATTCATATTCTACCCATTCGTTTGCAGTTTCAAAACCTAACGATTCTAAGTGTTGCGCGTAGTACGGAAAATTATATAAACCAACCATTGTAGCCAATTTATCAAATCCGAAAGTTAGCAAACCTGCCTTTTCCAAATTCGAAAAACCAACTGGTCCTTCTATATATTCTAATTGATTTTCTTTACCAATTTCCGCAACTTTTGCCAAAAGTGCTTTCGTGACGTCGATATCATCAATCATATCAAACCAACCGAAACGCATTTTACGTTTTTGTTGATTATTGACTTCTTGCCAATTGATAATAGCCGCAACACGTCCCACAATCTTACCTTCTTTTTCGGCAAGAAAATAACGCGCTTCTGCATCTTTGAAAACGGGGTTTTTAGAAACATCTAATGTTTCCTTCTCCTCATTAATAAAGGGCGGAACGTAATATTGATTATCCTTATACAAATTCATCGGAAACTTAATAAATGCTTCCAAATCATGTTTTGATTGTACTTCTTTTATGCGAATACTCATAGCTCGCAAAGGTAATAAGTTTTGTAATTTCAATTCAAAAATTTTTGAGCAAAATGTCAGCTTTTGTTCATTTTTTACATGATTTAATACAGAACTCTGCCAAAAAACCAACTTTTCTGCTATTTTTGTCTCTATTCACTTATTGGAATACTTTTTGAATTTTGAATGAATATTAAAATTGATTAAAAAATAAAATAGAAATAGATGACAGGTTATTACATTATTATTGGACTGTTTATGTTGATTAGCTGGTTTGTTAGCAACCAATTACAACGTAAATTTAAGTATTATTCGAAAGTACATTTGGCAAATGGAATGTCAGGAAAAGAGATTGCAGAAAAAATGCTTTCTGACAATAACATTCATGATGTACGTGTTATCTCTACTCCTGGACAATTAACAGATCATTACAATCCTGCTGATAAAACGGTAAACTTATCGGAAGTTGTTTACCACGAACGAAATGCGGCAGCAGCGGCTGTTGCAGCGCACGAATGTGGTCACGCAGTACAACATGCGGTTGGTTATAATATGTTGCAATTACGCTCAAAAATGGTTCCGATGGTAAACGTTGCATCGCGCTTAAATCAATGGATTTTAATGTTAGGATTAGTCGTGATGGCTTCATCTAAAAATGCAACTTTGCTGTGGATTGGTATTTTCTTATTTGCGGTAACAACTGTTTTTGCTTTTGTTACTTTACCAGTTGAATACGATGCTTCGAACCGTGCGTTAGCTTGGTTAAAAGGAAACAACATGGTGATGCCAAACGAATATGAAGGTGCAAAAGATTCATTAAAATGGGCTGCAAGAACTTATGTAGTCGCAGCGATTGGTTCGTTAGCTCAACTACTTTATTTTGTCATGATGGCAATGGGCGGACGACGAGATTAAAACTTGATTATTATAAAATTAAAAAATCCCTTCAAA
>NZ_DKSQ01000034.1:0-6507 GCF_002472765.1 Empedobacter sp. UBA7252 | reverse complement strand
TTTGAAGGGATTTTTTAATTTCTTTTTTATTTACTTTTTATCGTATAATTTATTGTATAAATCTTGATATTTAGCTAGCACATTTTTACGTTTCAATTTTAATGTTGGCGTTAATAATCCATCATCAATGGTCCATTCATCAGGCGTTAATTCGAACTTTTTGATTTGTTCCCAATGACCTAAACCTTTATTCATTTTTTCAATTTCACGACCTATAATATCTAAAATTGCAGGCTCTTTAATTAAATCTGCCTTCGTTGCAGGTTCAGCAATTCCTTTGATACGTAAATAATCTTTCAACACTTGAAAATTAGGTTGAATAATCGCACAAGGCATCTTCTCTCCTTCTCCAACAACCATTACTTGCTCGATAAAACGAGATTGTTTAAACTTATTTTCAATAATTTGAGGTGCAATATATTTTCCTCCAGAAGTTTTGAACATCTCTTTTTTACGATCAGTAATTTTAAGTAAACCTCTTTCAAGAACTCCAATATCACCCGTTTTGAAATAACCATCTGGTGTGAATGCTTCAGCAGTTTTTTCAGGATCTTTATAATAACCTTGTGTAACGTTAGGACCTTTGACTAAAATCTCTCCATCTTCTGCAATTTTAACCTCGATTCCTTTTAATGGAGCACCAACAGTTCCGATTCCGAAACCATCTTTCTTCATACAATTCACCGAAATTACAGGAGAAGTTTCTGTCAAACCATAACCTTCTAAAATTGGAATTCCAGCACCCCAGAAAATATGATTCAAACGTGCTGCTAAAGGTGCAGATCCCGACACCATACATACTAAATTTCCTCCAACTCCTTCTTTCCATTTACTGAAAACCAAACTTTTCGCGATAGAATGTTTCAACCCAAATAATCCACCTTTTGGATTATAAGGATCGTAATCTTCAACAAGGCTTAAAGCCCACATAAAAATTTTCGTTTTAAGACCTCCTGCAGAAGCACCTGTATTGTAAATTTTATCGTAAACCTTTTCAACTAATCGAGGCACAACCGTCATTACATGTGGTTTGACCTCTTTCATATTATCTCCTAATTTATCGATGCTTTCTGCATACCAAATTCCAATACTCAAATGTTGATACAAATAAATCAACATACGTTCGAAAACATGATTAATCGGAAGAAAACTTAACGCAATCGCATGATTTGGAAAATCTGGAATACGATCAACAGACATTAAAACATCAGAAACGATATTTTCGTGCGTTAATACAACACCTTTCGGACGACCTGTTGTTCCAGAAGTATAAATCAAAGTTGCCATATCAGAAGGTTTTATCATCTCTTTGATACTATCTACTTCATGTTGTGTTGAATTATCTTCACCCAAATCTAAAATTTCTTTATAATTAGGAACTCCAGCAATTTCATCAAAACTATAAATCCCAACCAATGTTGACACTTTATCTTTTACAGCCGCAACCGTATCGTATAAACCTTTATCAGAAACAATGATAAATTTACATTCAGCATTATTTAAGATATAATCAAAATCATCTTCCGAAAGTGTTGGATATAATGGAACGGAAATCGCGCCAACTTGCTGAATACCGATATCACAGATGTTCCATTCGGTACGATTAGTTGAAGTGACTATTGCAATTTTATCTTGTGGCTTGATTCCTAATTGTAATAATCCTCGACTAAATGCATTTGCTTTGCCAACGTATTCTTGCGTAGATGTTTTCACCCAAGTTCCGTTCACTTTAGACACCAATGCATCTTCTCTAGGATTATTTTCTAATTGATTTTGCGGAAAATCAAATAATCTTTTTATTTCCATGGTTTTGAATAATTTTCTTAGTTGCAAAATACTAATAAAAAAATTATAATGCAAGCATATAAAATTATTTTAGTGTAAATCTTACACCAATAAAAACACAGAAATTTTATTTATTTAAGACTTATTCTTCATCATCTAACAAAGACATTTCTTGATCATAAAAATCTAAAGCGTCTTCAATTAAATTAGCAATTTCAGTATTAAATTCTTCGTTATCTTCTTCTTCAGAAATATCTTCAAACCATTCAATATCGTCAGTTTCTACATCTAATAAAAATCGAGGATAATCTGTATGTAAAATAAAGATTTTGTCTGGCATTGTAGAGTTATCAGCCAATAAAAATTTTGGTAATTCCATTTTATATGTTTTTTAATTTATCTTCTAAAATTATTTCTGCATTAGGATTTTCCCTAATCATTTTCTTCGTTTGACGATTGTAACGAATCATCAAAAACACTGCCGAAGCTGTTAATCCAGTTCCTAAACCAATCCACATCCCAAATGCTCGCATTTCAAATACAATAGCTAAGACTACACCAATCGGAATTGCGATTAACCAATATGAAATAAACGTTAGAATAGAAGGGATTTTAACATCAGTCATTCCTCTCAAAGCACCTAGTAATACCAATTGTACGCCATCTGACATTTGGAAAAGCGAAGCAATGATTAATAAGGATGCAGCTAAATTGATAACATCTGGATTGTCTAAATAAATTGTTGGTAACTGATAACGGAAAATAATAAACAAAATTCCACACAAAATCATAAATGATAAAACCATTAAAATACAAGACCAACCTGCCTCTCTTAAGGTTTTATAATCTTTTAAACCTAATTGATTTCCAATACGAACCGTTGCTGCAACCCCAATTCCTGTACACATCATAAAAGTTGTGGAAGCTAAATTTATCGCAATTTGATGAGCTGCTAAATTTACTTTTGCTAATTCTTGATCTGCAATAGAGTTTGTAAATGTATAACCGCAAACAAAGGCTGCCAGAGAGAACGCACTCATTTCAAAGAAAGAAGTTAAGGCGGTTGGAATTCCAATTCCAGCAATTTTTCTGAAAATAGTTTTCTGAAAATTACTTGCCTTAAATTGAACTTCTTGCAAAACTGATTTCGTTTTCTTAAAATTAAACAATACAATAATTAAGAAAATCATCATCACCAAACGCGCAACGAATGTTCCCCAGGCTGCACCAGCGACTTCTAAACGTGGGAATCCCCAATTCCCGTAAATCCAACCATAGTTTAACGTAATATTAATCACGTTACTCAAAACAGTTGCAATTGTAACAGGAATCGTTAATGATAAACCTTCCGATAATTGACGAAAAGTTTGGAAAATCATCAATGGAATCATCGAAAATGTCATAATCGTTAGATATGGAATACATTTTTCCACTACATCAGCGGGTTGTCCCATGTAGAACATTAGCGGTTTCAGAAATGTAATCAATAAGAATAAACCGATTGATAGAGTAATATTCAAGACCAAACTATGCGAAAAATAATTTGCAGCCATTTTTTTATCGCCTTTCGAATCTTCTGCCGCAATCAATGGTGACAACGCAAAACTAAATCCGAAAGCAAATACTAAAACCGCAAAAAATAATGAATTTCCTAAAGAAGCTGCTGCTAAAGCTGTTTTCCCCAAAACCTCATCTTCTATATTATCATATTTTCCACCTAAACCACCAACCATAATGTTATCAATAATGTTGACAGAAATTTGCCCCATTTGAGTAATCATTACAGGAAATGCTAATTTGATATTACGCCTTAAATGCTCTTTTAATTCCAATTTATTCTCTATTTACAATTGCAAAGATACAGCAAAGGTTTTGCTTCTACATTTAAAAATTGTCATGTAATTTAAAATTAATCAATAAAAAAAGACTACTTAAATAAGTAGTCTTTAATATTTATAGAAAATTTTTCTTTTTATTTTGCAACAAATGTTGAC
The DNA here is from genome assembly GCF_002472765.1 of Empedobacter sp. UBA7252. Lineage (NCBI taxonomy): Bacteria > Pseudomonadati > Bacteroidota > Flavobacteriia > Flavobacteriales > Weeksellaceae > Empedobacter > Empedobacter sp. UBA7252. The sequence continues at coordinate 2,728 of NZ_DKSQ01000034.1, read as the reverse complement.
GCAATATTCAGTTCATCCATTTGTGTTTGATCAATTGGAGAAGGTGCATCAATCATGACATCGCGACCCGAATTATTTTTAGGGAATGCGATGTAATCACGAATTGTTTCTGAACCATCTAAAATCGATACAAAACGATCAAAACCGAATGCTAAACCTCCATGAGGTGGCGCACCATATTTGAAAGCGTTCATTAAGAAACCAAATTGCGCTTCTGCTTGATCTGGCGTAAATCCTAATAATTCGAACATTCTTGCTTGAACTTCTTTATCGAAAATACGAATAGAACCTCCACCGATTTCATTCCCATTTAAAACTAAATCATATGCATTTGCACGAACTTCACCTGGATTAGTCGCAATTAATTCCATATCCTCTGGTTTTGGAGAAGTAAATGGATGGTGCATCGCGTGATATCTTTCAGATTCTTCGTCCCATTCTAATAAAGGAAAATCTACAACCCATAATGGAGCAAAAACTTCTGGATTACGTAATCCTAAACGCTCTGCGATTTCCATACGTAAAGCCGATAATTGCGCACGAACTTTGTTTGTATTACCAGACATCACCAACATTAAATCTCCTGGTTTTGCGTTCATACGCTCTGCCCAAGCTGCTAAATCTTCTTGCGAATAAAATTTATCTACAGAAGATTTAAATGTTCCATCTTCATTATAACGCGCCCAAACAAGACCAGTTGCCCCAATTTGTGGACGTTGAACCCATTCGATTAATTTATCAATATCTTTACGTGTGTAAGCATTACAACCTTCCGCAGCAATACCAACAATTAATTCTTGTTCATCAAAGATTTTGAAATCTTTTCCTTTAGCTAAGTCTGTGATTTCACCGAATTCCATTCCAAAACGAATATCTGGTTTATCATTTCCATAACGACGCATTGCTTCTGCAAATGTCATACGTGGGAATTGTTCAAATTCTAATCCTTTGAAAGTATGTAATAAATGTTTTGCTAAACCTTCGAAAACATTCATGATATCTTCTTGTTCAACAAACGACATTTCACAGTCAATTTGTGTAAACTCTGGTTGACGGTCTGCACGTAAATCTTCGTCACGGAAACATTTTACAATTTGGAAATAGCGGTCTAAACCTCCTACCATTAATAATTGTTTGAATGTTTGTGGCGATTGTGGTAACGCATAAAATTCACCTGGATTCATACGAGATGGAACCACGAAATCACGCGCACCTTCTGGCGTAGATTTAATTAAAACTGGAGTTTCAACCTCTACAAATTCTTGTGCATCTAAATATTTACGAACTTCCTGCGCAACTTTAGAACGGAAGATTAATTTTTCTTTTACTGGATTACGACGAATATCTAAATAACGATATTTCATACGGATATCTTCTCCACCATCTGTATTATCTTCGATTGTAAATGGAGGCAATGCAGATTCATTCAAAATTGTAATGTTTTCTGCTAAGATTTCAATATCCCCTGTTGGAATGTTTGGATTTTTTGAAGCTCTTTCGATTACAGTTCCTGTAACTTGAATTACGAACTCGCGTCCTAAATGACGAGCAGTTTCAAATAATTCTTTCGAAGAACGTTCTTCATCTAAGATGATTTGTGTGATTCCATAGCGATCACGTAAATCGATCCACATCATAAAACCTTTGTCACGTAACGTTGATACCCAACCGCTTAACGTGACTTTTTCATTAATGTTGGCTTGTGTTAATTCACCACAAGTATGAGTTCTAAACATTTGTCGTCAAATTTATAGGACAAAGGTAAAGTTTTGCGTCGAAATAAAGAAGTTATCTAACTTATTTGAGAAAATAAATTTAATAAAAAAAGCGATTCAAAATTGAATCGCTTTTCATACTATTTACAAGTCGTTTTATATTTTTCAAAAAAGGTTTTGATTCCATCTACAGATTTTAAGTCAAAATCCGTCACATTTAAACTACATTTTATGTATTCGTTGAAATTTTTTTCCAATTTATCATCATTATTATTTCCTAAATAAAGCGCTTTTTCTTGATTAGGTATTTTTATATAAAGTTTATTATTAGACGGTTCTTCTAAAATAAGAAATCCGTTATCTTCATTTAAAATTTTATAGAAATATGAAAAATCAGTGCTTAAACTCATTACATTTCCAATTGAATTAAAAACATTACCAATCGTTTTCAAACCTATATAACAATCTCCTGAATCTGTACAGAATTTTGCTCCTGTGTTTGATTTATATCGTGTAGATTTTTCTTTCCCTTTCTCATTTACAGCTTTTACATAAACTGATTTACCGTAATTTTCAGGTAAAGATTCTATATTGCTTTTTTCAACTTTACTTGTTGCATTTTCAAAATTAATCGAAAGTTTACCAGCAACCTTATTTCCTTTTTCGTCAATAAGAAAACCTGGGACATCATATAAATTGGAAGAATTTGCTTTAGCTTCTGCAATTTTATTCTGATAATCAACCCTTTCCTCTGTTGAATTTTTTATTTGAAGTTGAGTATTTAAAGCAAAACCATTTTTTAAAGCAAATCCTACAATTTGGGTAAAAAATTTATTATTCTTTATATCTCTTGAACTTTTATCTTTTAATGGGTTTTCTAATTCTTTTAATTTTAATGAATAAACTTTATTTAAGTCACTAATTTCTAAAGAATTTCCTCCAAATTCACCTACTTTATAATTATTATTTTCAACTAAAGTATAATTATCTACCAATAGCGTCCTAAATAAATT
>NZ_DKSQ01000018.1:0-4751 GCF_002472765.1 Empedobacter sp. UBA7252 | reverse complement strand
GGCTAAAACCTTTTTAACGTTGCATTCAAACATTTTCTTAACGTGAGAGTTTTAATGCCAGTTCTTTATTCTTTTTCTATATTCAAATTCACTTTTAACAATGGTTTTTGTCATTCATTATTATCGTCTAAGTCTTCGATACAACCTTTTGCAAGCGCCACTCTGACTGACGATAATGAGAAGTTGAAATGAATTCAGCTTGACGATTTTTTCGGTTTTCTTAAAAATTGGAGTGTATGAATTTATAAATTAGACAGGCATTTTATGTTTTTGACGCATTAACATACCTCCTATTTTTTGTGCTGAACCTAATTTCGGTACAAACTTTAAAAATGAGAAACTATGAAATCTTTTTATTTAATTGTACTTGGGTGTTTTGTATTCAATAGCTGTATAGAAGATGAAAATATTCTAATTGACACCCCGATTCATTCAGAACGTATTACTTCTTCTTTGAAAGATAATATTAAGGATAGTATATCTTCTAAAAACGATCCTCCTCGTGATAAAGATCCCTATATGAGAAATATTGATGAAGATGAAAACTGATGTTAGATGTTAGAAAGTTATTTTTTAAGAATTAAAACTACTAAAAGATGAGAAAAATTGCACCGTTTATACAAACGCTCATCTGCTACCTATTTATCGTTTTGTTTATTTATGCAGCTGTGAGTAAACTAATGGATTTTGAGAATTTTCAAATTCAATTGGCACAATCACCATTACTAAGTGCTTACGCAGGATTTATTTCTTACGCCGTAATTATTGTGGAAATTCTAATTGTATTATTGCTTTGTATCAAGCGAACACAACAAATTGGGTTGTATGCTTCTTATGGTTTGATGCTCGCGTTTACAGGTTATATCTATCTGATTATTAATTACAGTGATTTTGTCCCATGTTCTTGTGGAGGAATTCTAGAGAAACTTGGATGGACAGAACATTTGATTTTCAATCTCGTTTTTGTTGGATTAGCTGTAATTGCCATTTACTTAGGTGAATTATTAACGTTTCAAAAAAGTAAACGAAAATTATTTGTTACCTTCTTTGCTATTTCGATTGTTTCAATTGGAAATGTCATTTTCTTATTTCTCACATCTGAACACATCATCAAACAAGAAAATAATTTTACCAGAAGGTATTTACAGCATCCAATTATCGAAGAAAAAGCGATTGATCTAGGCACTAATTCTTACTATTTTGTAGGATATGAAAATAATACGCTGTATTTAGGAAATTATACTGCTCCACTTGTTTTAACGAGTGTTGATACCAATACAGATCAAATCATTTCCAAAAAGATTGATTTGGACTATAAAGATCATCCTTTTAAATCCATTATGATGCGTGTTAAAAATGGTGACTTTTATTTGTACGACGGAACAGTTCCTGTTATTTATAAAGGAAAATTAACCAATTTACATGCAGAAACCATCAGTTTGAATGATGCTTTTTTCAATCAATTGATTGTAATTGATTCTACCAAATTTGCTATTCGTACGCAAAGTAGCACAACGAAAACACAAGTTTTGGGTCTTTTAAACTTAAACAAAGAGCCCAAAGTAAAGTTGTTTTCAACTGTACTCGAAAAACAAATTGATGGTGTTTTTGATACAGATGGATTGTTAGTTTTTGATTCATATTCAGATGAACTGGTTTATACTTATTACTACCGCAATCAATTTATTGTTATGGATCAAGATTTACACATCAAACACAAACTAAATACGATTGATACTACTTATCAAGCAAAAATTGAAGTTAGCCATCTATCGGATGGAAAAAATAAAATGAGCGCTCCTCCACTTTTAGTGAATAAAAAAATGGTTGCACATCGACATCTCTTGTTTAATATCTCTAAGCTAATGGGGAAATTTGAATCCCCAAAACAGTGGAAACAAGTGGATGTAATTGATGCGTACCGAACAGATCGTAGGCATTATATCGGAAGTTTTACTGTACAACATCGCGAAGAAAACAAACTTTCTGATTTTTTAGTGACTGATTCTCATTTTTATGCACTAATTGGAAACGAATTGATTGTTTATAAACTAAAGCCGGCTATAACCGATCAGTTTAAAACAGGAAAAGCCGAAAACCTGTAAAAAAGTAGGCAAAACTAAAATTCACATTAAAATGAAAAATTTAAAACAAATTATTTTACCAGCTGTCATTGTATTAATGGGGACTGGTGCTGCTTTCGCTACAAATCAGGCGAAGAAAGCTGGATGGGATCCTGGAGATCCGATTTATCGTATCGATCAAGAACAGCCATGTACATTGGTTGAAGATTTTGAATGTAGCAATGTTATAGGTAATTTATGTACTTACCAGCCAGGTGTACATCTTTACGGAATGGATGAAATTTCGGGAACAGCTTGTAATGTTCAATTATTTGAAAAAACAAATTAATAATTTATAAAAGGAGACAGCTTTTACAGCTGTCTCTTATTTTTAATCCACTCTATTTCAGTGTTTTTTAAATAAAAATCGAACCAATTTATAATCCTCTGATTTAAATCTTTTGCCTTTGATGGATTCATAATCACATGCTTTTCATTCGGATATAATAACAACTTTCCTTCTTTTTTTAAAAGTCTCATTGCTAAATACATGCTAACACTTTGTTCCCAATTGACATGATAATCTTCTTTTCCAGTCCATATTAATACAGGTGTATGTAGGTTTTCTAATTGGAGTAAAGGAGATTGTTTTAAATAATTTTCTTTTGAATCATAAAACATTGAACTCATTTTAAAAAACTCATCCTCAAATCTCCAAAATTGTGGTTTTGATTTATTCCAATCCATCGAAAAGTACCAATTTACAATATCAGAAACACCTGAGCCACTAACAGCGGCTTTAAACATATTCGTACGATTTACGATATAATTTACCTCAAAACCACCATAAGAATGGCCTATTAATCCAATTTTATCTCTATCAATATTGGCTTCTTTTAATGCTTGATTGGTTGCCTCAACTGTACATTGTAGTGCTGATTCGCCTGGTTGATCTAAATCGACTATGATATCTGGTAGTAAGACAAAATAGCCTTGTGATGTATAAAAATCAGTATTGAAACCATTAGCTGAACTTACTTCTGGCAATTGAAAATCATTCACTAAATGTGATTGCTTTTGGTAGATATGGACAATCATCGGATAATATTTGGTTGTATCATAATCAAACGGATAATACAATATTGCTTTTACTGATTTCCCATTTATAATAGATTTTATTTCTTGAAAACGACGTTTTTGAACAATCGAATTAACTGCTTCAACCCGAATGGTTGCTTTATTCTTCTCATCTATTTGAACAATACGAGGAGATTTTAAATAACCTTGCTCTATTACATACAAATTCTTATTTTTTAACGAAACTTTCTTAACATCTTGCGATGTGTTATAAATTTCATTTAATCGATCACAACATTTATAAATTTTGTACTGATTATTTTCGTTTAAAGATTGCAAATAAATGGTTTCATCTACTTGATTTTTAGCTTTATTTCTAGTTATTAAAAACGTAAAAGTACCCGTTTGTTTTGTAGATTGAATTAATTGCTTCAGCTTTTTTGTATGAAGATTATATTCCCATATCCCTTCTTTAGCTGTTAAAAAAACACGTGAATTATCATAAAATTTAGCTGGCTGAAAAGCTTCATTCTTAAAATAATCATCAACGGAGAAACCAGCTTTTATTGAAGTGGTCAAACTTTTCTTTTTATCTTCTAATACATCATATATCCACCAATTATTTTCTTTGAAATAGATAAATTTATTGTGATCAGAAAGTATTAATTTATTTCTGTTGTAATCGTCAAAATCTTCAACTATTAACTTTTGATTCATTGTTTCTAGATCTATTAACTTAACATCAACATGATCCCGTAAATGGTGATAACTTCTGTATCTATTCTTGTCGAATAAAAGTAGATATTGCGTTCCTAAAAATTCGTAATTGACATCTGATAGAGCTATTTTATGATTAATATGACCATCATTCAATCTCACAAAGATCAATTCTTTTTGACTCTTCGGTTTTTGAATAATAATTTGATCATCAGAGGTATCCCAAATTTCTACTTCTTCTGATTTTTTTAGGGTATAATCAGATTGAAATGTATTTTCTAAAATGAGTAAATTATTGTCTTCATTAATAATCTTGAGATTTATACTCTTATTTAAGTCATGAAGTAATTTGACCTTAGTCCCATTGCTTTTTACATAAAATAAATCTTCTCCTTCTTGTTTAATGTAGTCATATTGATTGAATTCATTCCATCTTAATGACTGGTACTTAACACCATCTATTTGAAAAAGAAGATTAATATTTTTATTCAATTCATACACATCAATGGTATGATTTGTTTTTTCAATTACTAATTTATCATTTTCCCATTTGTAATCTATTACATCAATAAACTTTATTTCATTTCCTAATTCTCCATTATTTATTGTATTAATGTAAAGCGTATTACCTTCTTTTTTCGCTACAAAAAATTGCTTATTAGAAGTTTCAATCATTTTCTTATAATGCGGAATTGTTTTTTTATTTTGACTTTGGATGTTATATAGTACAAGACCTTCATTTTTTTCATCATATAAAAAATACTTATCACTCAACCAATGATAATTCATTATTCTACCAAGTCGTATTTCATCTGCTTTTTTATTATTTTTCAAATAATAGACAGGCAATTCATGGTTTTTATTTTTAGTAAATAACCCGTAGTGCATTTAGGT
>NZ_DKSQ01000007.1:0-16499 GCF_002472765.1 Empedobacter sp. UBA7252 | reverse complement strand
AAGCTTTTTTTATGTCTTAATATTTTTTATTTCACTTGTCTGGAAACGATCCACGAAACTAAGCTTCCCAAACCTAAAACAGTTACAATAACTGCAACAAAATTTTCGACAGAAAAGATAAATGGAAATGGAACAGTTGGCGAAGCCATAACCAAACCAAAATCTATTTGTAATAATCCAATAACAGAGGCGATTAATAAACCTGTTGTCATCGCGATAAGGGTGATAATAAAACCAGTTTGAAAGAAAATATTACGAATGTTTTTTCGTGATAATCCAAAACTATACATCGTCTGAATTTCTTTCTTTTTATCCAAAATCAAGATAATAATTGTTCCTGCCAAATTGAAACATGCAATGATAATGACTAACGTAAAAATCAAGTAACTGATTAAATTTTCCATATTCATTACTTTTAAGAAAGCTGAATCTAAATCTTGTCTGGTTTCGATTTTATAATGAGAACCTAATATTTTTTGAAGTTGAATTTTTACTTCGTTAAACGATTTTTTTCCAGTCGTTTTTACCTCAATCGAATAACATTGATTTTCGTTTAACAACAATAATTCTTGCGCCAAACCTAAAGTTGTAAATATGTGTTTGTCGTATTGTTCGTTCAAAATAAACACGCCAACACTGTACGCATCTTTGCGTGTAAAAGCATCGCTTTCTTGTTTTATTAGACCTGTTCCAGCTTTTGGCATCATCAAATCTGCTGGCGTTATCGGATCGATATAAAGTTGCAAACGCTCTGCAATTCCATTCGAAACAATAAAATTATCATCGCGATTAAAGTCTAAATATTGTCCACCATAAATTACCGTATCTAAACGTGTAATTTTGGTGAAATTTTCGTCAACACCTTTCAAATAGGCAATATCTTGCTTTCCTTTGTAATCGATGTAGACTTTTTCTTCGATGATTTTAGAAAAAGCTTTGACATCTTTTTGTTGCTTCAATTGATCCACAACAAAAGTTAAACTGTCCAATACTTTTCCTTTCGAAGGTGATATTTTAATTTCAGGATTTACATTGCTATAATACTTTAAATTCATTTTTTCTAATCCCGAAAAAACGGATAAAATAATAAATAAAGCCGCTGTAGCAACCAGAATAGCACCAACAGCAATCGATGTAATAATGTTTACGGCGTTTGTATTCGTTTTCGAAAAAATGTAGCGTTTCGCAATGTAAAGTGAAATGTTTCTCATTATAAGATTGGATTATTTCCTTCTCCTCTTAGCGCTTTGTCGATTTTATCCATTTCGTCTAACGAATTATCTAAAATGAAAATTAATTCTGGTGTAATACGCATTTGTTTAGAAGCACTTTTTGATAAAATTCCTCTAAATAATGGTGTATTAACTCTAATTTCTTTGAAAATTTCGTCTTTTTGAGTACTTGGAAAAATACTTACATAGATTTTAGAAACGCTCAAATCTGGTGTTACTTTTACTTCTGTAACACTAATCAAATTTCCAGGGAATTCCTTTACAGCCCATTTTCTAAAAGCTTCTGCTAATTCTTCTTGAAATAATTTACTTACTTTTTGTTGTCTATTGCTATCCAATTTTATTCATTTTTATGAGACTGTAAAATTACTGCATTTTTTCGTGATTAAAAACATTGATGAATTGAATTAAGTTCTTTGTAAATTTGTTTTAATGAAAAAAGATATCGAAACTTCAGAAGATGTTGCTTTATTGGTAAATACGTTTTACGATAAAGTGCAAAAAGATGATGTCATTGGTTACTTTTTTTCGGAAGTTGCAAAGGTAAATTGGGACGAACATTTGCCGCATATGATTCAGTTTTGGGAAACTGTTTTATTAGGAAAAGCAACTTTTGAAGGTTGGCCAATGCGAACACATTTGGTTTTGAGTCAGAAAGAGAAATTAAAACCGCATCATTTCGAGCGTTGGATTGAATTGTGGTACGGAATAATTGACGAAAAATTTGAAGGAGAAATAGCAAATGAAGCAAAAAATAGAGCAAAAATTATGCGTGATTTAATTCTTTTCAAAATTGACCAAATGGAACAAAAACAAGGGTTTATTCAATAAAAAAAATGCAGCTTCATAAAAGTTGCATTTTTTTTGTATAATTTGATTAATGATTGAAAAATTATTTCGCAATCATGATTAATTTTTTATTGATAAACTCCATAATTCCAGCTTTAGAAAGTTCGCGTCCGTAACCCGAATGTTTCACACCACCGAAAGGTAAATCTGGGCTTGAAGAAACTTGTTTGTTTACGTAAACCATTCCCGAATCTATTCTACGAGCGATTTTCTCCGCATTCGGAACATCTTCTGTATAAATAGAAGCACCTAATCCGTAAGGCGTATCATTCGCAATTTTGATTGCTTCTTCTACATCCTTCACTTTCCAAATACAAACTACAGGTCCAAAAACTTCTTCGTCATAGGCCTTCATTCCAGGTTTTAAATCTGTTAAAATTGTTGGTTGTAAAAAGAACCCATCACGATCAATACGTTTTCCTCCTGAAACAATTGTTGCTCCTTTATTAGCTGAATCATTAATTTGATCCAATAATTTTTCTAACGCGCTTTCCGAACTTACAGGTCCCATATTGGTGTCAGCATGTGTAGGGTCGCCAACTTTCATTCCGTTTATATAGTCCGTAATTTTTTTCAAATATTCATCGTAAATACCTTCTTGTACTATAATACGTTTCGAAGAAGTACAAGCTTGTCCAGCATTACGTAAACGACCGTTAATGGTTCCGTTCATCACTTTTTCGATATCCGCATCATTCAAAACGATCATTGGATCAGAACCACCAAGTTCTAAAACCGAAGGTTTTACATTTTTACCAGCGATACTTGCAACCTCTGCACCAGCAGCTTCTGAACCAGTTAAAGATACACCAACAATTTTTGGATTATTAATAATCGAATCTGTGTCTTTTCCTGACATCAATAAGTTTTTGTACAAACCTTTTGGAGCGCCAGCAGCAGTAAACATTTCTTCGAAAGCGATTCCACATTGCGGAATATTAGAAGCCGTTTTCAAAACAACTGTGTTACCAGCCATAATGTGAGGCCCAGCAAAACGTGCAATTTGAGAAAAAGGAAAGTTCCAAGGCATGACACCTAATAACACACCAATAGGTTCTGAAACCACATAAGCGTCACCTTTTTCTGTTTGTATAGGAACATTTGCCAAGAATTCTTCTGCATTATCAGCGTAATATTCGATGATATTTGCACTATAATCAATTTCGATTTCACTTTCATACAATGGTTTTCCCATTTCTGTTGTAATCAAAGCAGCTAATCGAGCTTTTTGCTTACGCATTTCGTTTGCGACACGTTTCATTACAGCTTTTCTTTCTTCGAAAGATTCGAATCGCCATGTTTGATATAATTCGTTTGCGTCGTCTATATATTGATTGATTTCTTCGCTTGTGTAGGCTTGAAATTCTTTTTCGATTTTACCTGTAGCAGGATTTAATGTTCTGATTGAACTTGCCATTTCACTCTTTATTTAATGTATACAAAGTTGTAGCAATTCTCGTTCCTAACAAAACTTTTAGGATAAATAAAACTGATAGTTGATGAGATTTTAGAAGGTTTGAACAATAAAGTAAGTATAAATGAACAATAGAAATTAGAAGAATGATTATTTATCTAAATCAGTTGCTGAATTTGTTCGTGATAAAAACCAAATTGTTCCGTTTTTACTTTTCATTTTTTTATTTGCTAAAATAATTCCTAATATTAATCCTGTTAGAATGAAGATAGAACCAATAATTAAATTAGAAATTGATTTATTTTGAAAATAAATCAACAATCCAATTATGAAGCCAATAATAAAGGGTGATATAAAGATTTGAATCCAACCATAAAGTTCTGCAATAAATTCTAGATTCTTTTTCATAAAGTAAATATTTATGATTGATTAAAATTATCAAATCTTAATAGAACAATTCGTTCAAAATAAAATCATTCTTTTAAAACGGTAAATTATCGTCGTCGTTGTTCATCGAACTTGTGAATTCTCCGCCGAAATCTCCAAAAGCATCAGAAGGATCGATAGCAGATAAATTCATTGCACTTCCCATTTCTTGAGAACCATCATTCATCGAGCTTTGAATTTCGAAATCTCCACCAAATGAAGTTTCTAAATCGGTAAATTTAGCTTGCTCATTAATGAATCGTAGACGCACATTTTCTAACGCACCATTACGGTGTTTAGCAATGATAAATTCGGCTTGACCAGCGCAAGGTTCACTTTCATCATCCCAATATTCTAATTTATAATATTCGGGACGATAAATAAACGAAACGATATCGGCATCTTGCTCAATCGCTCCAGATTCACGTAAATCCGATAATAATGGACGCTTGCTTCCTCCACGAGTTTCTACCGAACGAGATAACTGCGAAAGTGCAATAACAGGAATACTTAACTCTTTTGCGATTGCTTTTAAGGAGCGCGAAATCATCGAAATTTCTTGCTCACGGTTTCCATTTGCTTTTCCACCAGCAGTCATTAACTGTAAGTAGTCAATCAAAATCATTTTTACACCATGTTGAGAAACCAAACGACGCGCTTTTGCTCTTAAATCGAAGATAGAAAGGGCAGGCGTATCGTCAATGTAAAGCGGTGCATTTTCAAGACCTTTTACTTTTGTATATAATTGTTTCCATTCGTGATCGGCTAATTTTGCTTTACGCAATTTTTCACCCGAAATTCCAGTTTCACCCGAAATCATACGCGTAATCAACTGAACAGAAGACATCTCTAATGAAAAAACAGCAACTGGAATATTTTTGTCCACCGTCATATTTTTCGCCATCGAAAGGATAAAAGCGGTTTTCCCCATACCAGGACGAGCGGCTAAGATAATCAAATCCGATTCTTGCCAACCCGAAGTAATTTTATCAATTTCTGTAAATCCAGAAGATAAACCAGACATTCCTTCTTTGGTAGATTGGGCTTTAATTTTGTCAATCGCTTCTGTAACTAAATCTCTTGCTTCCGAATAACTACGCTTGATTCCACCTTCTGTAATTTCGAATAATTTCGATTCAGAATAATCCAGTAAATCAAATACATCGGCAGTATCATCGTATGATTTTTCAATGACTTGATTCGAAATTTCAATTAAACGACGAAGAATATATTTTTCTTGAATGACACGAGCATAATACTCCACGTGTGCAGAAGAAGAAACTTTTTGCGTTAATTGAATCAAATAATAATCACCGCCAACACGATCTAATTTGCCTTCACTTTTCAACTCATTCGAAACCGTTAATAAATCAATAGGTTCTGAATCGTTAAATAATTTTTGAATGACAGCATAAATCGCTTGATGCTCTGGACGATAAAAAACTTGCGGTGTAAGAATGTCAATGACTTCATCCAACCCTTTTTTATCAATCATCATCGCACCAAGTACAGCTTGCTCTAAATCAACAGCTTGTGGAGGAAGTTTACCTTTCTCTAAACCAATGACATTGTGCTTGTTAGCTGGTATTTCGGGATTATAATTTGCTTGTTCCATAAGAGTTTCAAAATTAAATAAAAAAACGAGATATAACTAATTTTATATCTCGTTTTAAAATTGTATATTCTACAATAAGTATTATTGTAAAACAATATTTTATCCTGAAAATTCTCCGAATTTGATGTAACGTTCTTGACGTTGTTGTTGTAATTCTTTTGGAGAAAGTTTTTTCAATTCGTTGTAAGTGTCTAAAACTTTATTTTTCAAGTTTGTGTACGCAACTTCTGGTTTGTAGTGTGCTCCACCAAGCGGTTCTTGAATGATGTCTTCAATTAATCCTAATTCTAACATATCAGGACCAGTTAATTTCATTTGCGAAGCAGCTTGCTCTTTGTAATCCCAACTTCTCCATAAAATTGTAGAACAGTTTTCTGGTGAAATTACAGAATACCAAGTGTTTTCTAACATGAAAACTTTGTTCCCAACTCCAATTCCTAATGCTCCACCTGAAGCTCCTTCACCAATTACAATTGTAATGATAGGAACTGTAAGTTTCAACATTTCGTAGATGTTTTTAGCGATAGCTTCACCTTGACCTCTTTCTTCAGCTTCTAAACCAGGATATGCACCAGGAGTGTCGACTAAAGTCAAGACAGGAATATTAAACTTTTCTGCTAACTTCATCAAACGTAAAGCTTTGCGGTAACCATCTGGATTAGACATTCCGAAACGACGATATTGTCTTTCTTTGGTATTTTTTCCTTTTTGTTGACCAATAATCATAAAAGTTTGACCATTGATTTTTCCCATACCACCAACCATTGCTTTATCATCAGCAAAAGTTCTATCTCCGTGAATTTCGATAAACGTGTTATCTGTGATCGCGTAAGCGTAGTCTAAAGTATAAGGGCGAGAAGGATGACGAGACAATTGTACACGTTGCCATGGCGTTAAATTACCATAGATTTCCTTCTTTTTATTTTCAATTGCAATTTCAATTTCAACGCAAGCCTGTTTGATGTTAACACCGCTTCCTTCGCCGACGATTTGACAGCTTTGTAACTGTTCTTCTAAATCTTTGATAGGTTGTTCAAATTCTAAATATTCCATACAAAAGTGTTTGTTCAATCCAACAAATATAGAAAAGGTTTTTAAGCCAATTATAATAAATGTCGAATGTTTTTCAGATTTTTTACAAGTATTTTAATTTCAAAAGATAAAAAAGCGTCTACAGATTAGACGCTTTCATCGTGTATTTGATCTAAAATTAGATTTTTTCGATAATCATTGCAGATGCTCCACCGCCACCATTACAGATAGCTGCACCACCAATTTTTCCTCCGTTTTGCTCTAAAACATTTAATAATGTAACCAAAATTCTTGATCCAGAATTTCCAAGTGGATGACCAATAGAAACCGCACCACCATTTACATTGACTTTAGAAGCATCAAGGTTTAATAATTTAGTATTTGCAATTCCAACAACTGAAAACGCTTCGTTAAATTCCCAGAAATCAACATCAGCAGCTGTCATATTTGCTTTTTTCAATAATTTTTCAACCGCTTTAGCTGGTGCAGTTGTAAATTTTGAAGGTTCTTGAGAAGCATCAGCATAAGCAATAACTTTTGCAAGAGGTTTTAATCCTAATTCGTTTGCTTTATCTAAAGACATTAATACTAAAGCAGAAGCTCCATCATTAATTGTAGAAGCATTTGCAGCAGTTACAGTTCCGTCTTTAGAGAAAACAGCGCGCAAACCTGGAACTTTATCAAAGTTTACATTTTTATATTCTTCGTCTTCTTTAAAAATAACTGGTTCTCCTTTGCGTTGAGGAATTTCTACAGGAACAACTTCGTTGTCAAATTTTCCAGCAGCCCAAGCAGCAGCAGATTTTTTGTAAGAATTAATTGCAAACTCATCTTGCTCTTCACGAGAAATATTGAACTCAGTTGCACAAGTATCTCCGAAAAGTCCCATCATTTCTTTGCTGTAGTAATCTTGTAAACCATCGTTCACAATTCCATCTAACAAAACAGTATTTCCGTATTTATTTCCAGTTCTTGCATTTGGTGAATAGAAAGGAACCATCGACATGTTTTCCATTCCTCCAGCAACTACAACATCTGCGTCACCTAAACGAATTGCTTGTGTAGCAAACATTACAGCTTTCATACCAGAGGCACAAACTTTGTTTACCGTTGTTGCAGGAATTGTATTTGGTAAACCTGCTTTTATCATTGCTTGCTTAGCAGGTGCTTGTCCTTCACCAGCTTGCAATACATTTCCCATATATACTTCATCAACCAAAGATCCATCTAAGTTGATTTTATCTAAAGCTCCTTTAATAGCTGTTGCGCCTAAATCTGTAGCTGGAACGTTAGATAAACTTCCCAAAAAAGATCCCATTGCTGTACGAACAGCTGAAACTATTACGACTTCTTTCATTTAATTTGTGATTTGTTGTTTTTATTATGATAACTTAATAATGCAAGATATAAAATTTATAGTAGTATTAATTTGATTTACTTTTTAAAGATTTTTTAAATTTGTTATTGACTTAATATAGATAATTGATTTTTTTTGTTAAAATGATAATTATCTTAGAATAGAATATTTTTTGAAGAATAAAATGATTAAAATGCTGAAGAATAAAATGATATTATTTGGTTTGATTTCGTGTTTTGTAATTACAATCGGAAATGCGCAAACCTTTGATCAAAAATATTTTAAATCAATTTTAGATTCGCTTACGTCAAATTCGTTTGCTGGCAGAGGTTATGTAGAAAATGGAATGACAAATGCTGGAATTTATTTACAAAACGAATTTCAAAAAAATGGATTGAAGTCTTTTTCTAATCGTTATAATCAAACATTTACTTTTCCGATTAATATTATCAAAGATGCAAAACTGAAAATTAATGGAAAAGAATTAAAATATGGAATTGATTTTATTGTAAAACCAATTTCTAAATCAATTTCGAAAACCAATTCACCTTTTTATATTTTTGACACAAAAGCCTATGTGGAATCTTTTCAGTCGAAAGATAAAACGAGGGATTTTATTGTGAAAGATGATGAATCGCAAAAAGGAAAACATATTATTTTGCCGCCTTTAGTGACTTCTGTAGATTCTATTCAGAAATATTACAAACAATGGGCGAATATTTATGAGAAAAATGAAAATAAAAATCGAGCGATTTTTAGATTTACATCAGATAAATTGACTTCAAGTCTTAGTCAACGACAATCTTCTATTTCAGAATTTATTATTTCGGATAAATTTTATTCTAAAAATTTAAAAATAAACGATTATTCTATTGATTCAGAGTTAAATAATTCATTCGAAGCAAATAATATAATTGGTTACATTGACGGAAAGAACAATGATAGCGTAATTGTGATTTCTGCTCATTATGATCATTTAGGGAAAGTTGGACAAACTATTTTTCCTGGAGCGAGTGATAATGCGAGCGGAACTGCAATGATGATGGCGCTGATGAAGTATTATTCAAAACATCAGCCTAATTATAGAACAGTTTTTATGGCTTTTGCAGGTGAAGAAGCGGGGATTTTAGGCGCAGATTATTATGTTAATCATCCTCTTTTTCCATTGAATCAAATCAAATTTTTAGTCAATTTAGATATTATGGGAGCGGGCGATCAAGGAATTCAAGTTGTGAATGGTAAAGTTTTTAAAAATCAATTTGAAAAATTAGTTGAATTCAATCAAACAAATAAATACCTAAAAGAAGTTAAAATTCGAGGAGAATCGTGTAATTCCGATCATTGTCCGTTTTATTTGAAAGGTGTTCCGTCGTTTTTTATTTACACATTAGGAGGAAAAGGTTTTTATCATGATCCCAATGATACAGCTGAAAGTTTGGATTTGAGTTCCTCTGAAAAAGTATATAATTTGTTGAAAGCTTTTATTGATAAGCTATAAAAAAATAATCCGTTCAAAGTGAACGGATTACTAACCAACCTAAACTACTATAAAAAACTCTAAAAAGTAAAAAGAGTGCGAGTAATTCCAAACTTCATAAATCAATTTCGTTATACTCGTTGTTACTCTTTGTCTTACTATCTATGAATAAATTATTTGACACTGCAAATGTCTAACTTTTATGTCTTGTTTGGAAAAATTGTAAAAGATTTTATTTATAATAGTTATAGAGAATATTTATAATAAACGTTTGTTGTCGGATATTAAACTTTGTATTAATTTGTTAAAAATAAACAATAATAGTTAAAGTGTAATTGTATGAAAGCGTACTTTAACACCTTTTTAACTATTTGTTTACGAAAATATGATGAAATGATAAGATTTGAAATCTTTTCAACTAAATTTGATTTTTGAATCGTAAAGACTTCATAAATTTAAACAAATTTTAAACCAAAACGCCAAAATGAGACTTTTTTTATTGGTTTTTTCCTTACATATTGTGTTATTTGTTGATGCGCAAAATGTTAACCCAAATCAAATTCGAACAAAAATTTACGATACTATTTTACAAGATATCCAAAAACAAAGTTTAGAATTTCCGAACAAAAAAATTGTGGTAGATCCTACGATTAATAAGTTTGAAGATTATAAAATGGACGAATTTGGGCTGAAATTAGATTCGGCGAAATATCTACAAGACACTTCAATTTGTTCTAAATTAACAACCTATAAATGCGTTTCGAAATTTGAGATTGATAATTATTCGATTACCAATGTTTACAAAGATGAAGCAGATGCGTTATATCCTGACTTTTATGGGATTTATGCACCAATCGATTCGTGGTACAATTTGATTTATTATGCGGCTGTTAATCATTTTGAGAAGGATAGAGAATTTCAATTTAACGTCTTAATTCCAGTTCGAAATGTGCAAATGAAAAATAAAACGATGAAGGAAAAAATGTTCTTTTATAACGTTTTGTTTGATGAGCAATTTAAGATTCTAAAATTTGAAAAATTATTATTAAAACATTAAAATTCAATCAGAAAAGTTGTAAATTAGCAAGACTCAAATTTTTAATTGATGTTAAACGTTAGCGCTTATATAGACGAGCTTTTGCAGTTATCAAAAGGCAATTTACGGATTTGCCGTATGAATTGGTGGCTTTTAAAATACGAAGATGAATTTGAGAAAGCAATAGAACAAACGTCTTGTAAAAAGTGGCAAAGATGGCTTTATAATGGAGAACATCCATATCCATGTGTTTGTCCAAAGCGCGAAAAATTATGCGTTTTTATCGATTTATATCGTGAATTGGATCGTTTGACACAAGTGCAACGTTTAGAGAATTTTTTTCACGAATATTTTCAAAAATTTGAGTTGATTAAAGATTCAAAAGAATCTTTAAAAAATTGGATGAATGATATTCGTCCAACGATTTCCTCTATTTATTTATTATTGGATAAGAATGATAATCTAAAAATTAGATTTTATAATTCGGATCCAGTTTTGGAAGTGAATATCAATAAAAATGATTATAAATACACTTTGTTGTGTTTGGATATTTTTAACTACAACATGTATGTAAGAGGCATGTAAATGAAAAGAGAGTTGACAAAATCAACTCTCTTTTTTATGAAATAATAGATTAAATATGGCTTATTTAATTAAACCAATTTCTCTTAAACGCTGAGTCAAGAAATCTCCAGCTGTAATATCTTCAAATTGTTTTGGATTTTCTTCTGTTACACAATCTTCTAAAACAGATAAATCCATTTCAGAAACTGGATGCATAAAGAATGGAATAGAAAAACGAGATGTTCCCCATAATTCTTTCTCTGGATTAACCACTTGGTGAATTGTTGATTTTAATCTGTTGTTTGTGTGACGAGATAACATATCACCAACATTAATCACCAATTCGTCGTCAGCAGCAATAGCATCAACCCAAGTTCCATCGTGACGTTGCACTTGTAATCCACGACCTTGCGCTCCCATTAACAATGTAATCAGGTTAATATCACCGTGGGCACCAGCACGAACTGCATCTTTAGGCTCTTCTGTGATAGGAGGATAGTGAATTGCTCTCAAAATAGAGTTTCCGTTTTTTACTTTATCATCAAAGTAAAACTCGTCTAAACCTAAGAATAAAGCCAAAGCACGTAAAACGTAAACTCCTGTTTTTTCTAATTGTTTGTATGTTTCTTCACCATAAGTGTTAAAACCTGGAACTTCATTTACATCAACATTTTCTGGATAGTTGTATTTCGCTTTATCTTCTTCAGATAAATACTGTCCAAAATGCCAAAATTCTTTCAAGTCACCAACGGTTCTACCTTTTGCATGTTCGTTACCGAAAGCTGTATAACCGCGTTGACCACCAATTCCTTCAACTACATAACTTTGTTTTGTTTCTGTAGGTAAAGCGTAAAATTCGCGAACGCTTTTATATAAATTTTCAACTAATTCGTCAGATAAAAAATGTCCTTTCAAAGCAACGAATCCTATTTCTTCGTATGCTTTACCAATTTCGTTGACAAATTTTTGTTTTCTTGCAGGATCATCAGATAAAAAGTCTGCTAAATTAACCGATGGAATTCCGTTTTGTGACATTTATATTTTTTATAAAATTTCTTCTGCAAAGGTATAGAAAGATTTCTTTTGTGAATAATATTGTTAATAACTTTTTTAATCAACTGTTGGTTTGATGCAAAACTAAGTCGTTTAAATGGTTCTAATTGTTTAAAATATTAATTATAAGTAAAATATGATTTTAAACATAGGTTTTGATAATTTCTATCTTGATAAATATAATTTATTAAAATTACATTATAAATAGTTATTAATAATAGTTGTTTTAAATAATATGAATTAATTTTAAGAATATGAAGAAATATTTATTTGTATTTTTTGTTTGTATTAGCATAATGTTGTTTTCACAAGAGTCTATAAAAACTCCTTTGATATATCTAAGTTGTAAAAAAGTTGAACAGAAGGGAAATGAGGAGTTGAATAAATGTTTTAAACAA
This sequence comes from Empedobacter sp. UBA7252, assembly GCF_002472765.1. Lineage (NCBI taxonomy): Bacteria > Pseudomonadati > Bacteroidota > Flavobacteriia > Flavobacteriales > Weeksellaceae > Empedobacter > Empedobacter sp. UBA7252. Next base: position 4,046 of record NZ_DKSQ01000007.1, on the reverse strand, counting down.
AATTTTAGAAAAGATTTTTATAAAATGGTAAGTACGGAATTAAGGTCGAGAAACTTAATTACAAATTATCTTCTTAAAGCTGAATTCAATTTTACTTTTGATGAAAATGGTGTAATTTCTATTTCTGATTTTGAAGGAAGTGAGGATACGAAAGATATCTTAGAAAAGTCTTTATTTAGATTAAATGAGAGAATTAAAGGAGGTAAATATAAAATTATTCCAGCAAAGAATAATGAAGGGAAATTTATAAAAACCACTATAAAAGTTCCATTTCAATATGCATTTGTGAGAAGTTAATTATTAATCTTCTTTCTAATCGTTATCAATCATTCTATATTTGCAAAAATATTTATGATGAAAGATCAATTTTTTCAATATATACAAGACTTACAAAATAAAATTATTACTAAACTTGAACAAGTTGATGGTAAAGCTAAATTTTTAAGAGATAGTTGGGAACGCGAAGAAGGCGGCGGAGGTCTTTCATGTGTTTTAACTGACGGAGCTGTTTTTGAGAAAGCTGGCGTTAATATTTCAAAAGTTTATGGAGAATTACCAGAAACAATGCAAAAAGCGTTAAATGTTTCGTCAGGTAAATTTTTTGCTTGTGGATTGAGTTTGGTTATTCATCCAACAAGTCCACATATTCCGACGACTCATGCGAATTGGAGATATTTCGAAATGTATGATAAAGATGGAAATATTGTCGATCAATGGTTTGGAGGAGGTCAAGATTTAACACCGTATTATTTGGATGAAGAAGATGTGATGCATTGGCATACAATCTGTAAAAAAAGTTGTGATGCGCATGATGTGGCTTTTTATCCGAAGTATAAAGAGGAATGTGATAAATATTTTTGGAATACTCATCGTGAAGAAGCCCGTGGAATAGGAGGTTTGTTTTTTGATTACTTGAAACCAACTTCAGAAAAAACAGTTGAACAATGGTATGATTTTGTAACGGAAGTAGGAAACTCATTTTTAGAAGCGTATATTCCGATAGTTGAAAAGCACAAAAATGATGAATTTTCTGATGAACAAAAGGAATGGCAAGAAATTAGAAGAGGTCGTTATGTGGAATTTAATCTAATTCATGATAGAGGAACTTTATTTGGTTTGAAAACAAATGGACGAATAGAATCTATTTTGATGAGTTTGCCAAAACATGTACAATGGCACTATAATCACCAACCAGAAGAAGGTTCGGAAGAATATAAATTAGTCGATGTTTTGAAACATCCAAAAGATTGGATTTAATCAATAAAATATAAAATGCCTGAACATTTGTTCAGGCATTTTTTTAATCTTCTCTCGATCCGTCATCTGCCATTCTGACCATTTTAGGTGTAAAAGTAGCCACAACATCAACCAGATCTTGTTGTGCAGCCATTACTTCGTGAATATCTTTATACGCCATCGGCGCTTCATCTTTTCCGCCTCCAATTAGTGTAATTCCAAAATCATTCAAATAATCGTTTATCTTGTTTTGTGATAATGATTTAATTGCTTGTGTTCGGCTCATCTTTCGACCAGCACCATGAGAAGCCGAATGAATAGAATTTTCTTCACCTTTTCCGCGAACCAAAAATCCTGGCGCAGTCATTGAACCTGGAATAATTCCCATCACATCTTTAGAAGCTGGTGTTGCACCTTTTCGATGAACAATTACTTCTTCGCCATTGTAAATTTCTTTCCAAGCAAAATTATGATGATTTTCTACTTTAGCTAAAACTTCTGCACCGATAGATTTTTTAATTTTTTGATGAATAATTTCGTGACAAGCCGAAGCATATTCACCAGCCAAATTCATCGTAATCCAATATTCTTGACCTTCTGCAGAATCCAAATCCAAATAAGCTAAATTTTGTGCTTTATAAGGAAGTTTACAAATTTCTTTTGCAATTTTTGTATAATGTCCAGCGATTGTAGCACCGAAACCTCTCGATCCAGAATGCGTTAATAACGCTAAATACGAACCTTTTTTGATGTTCAGTTTCTTATCATCTTCTTTGAAATCAATCAGACCAAATTCTACAAAATGATTTCCTCCTCCAGAAGAACCCAATTGCGACCACGCTTTATCTTTTAAATTTTGAATAAATGAATTTGTTTCGAATTTTGCATCATCCAAAATCTGATGTTCGGCTTTGTATTGACCATGAAAACCATGTCCTGCACCAAACTTTGTGTTTTTTATTAAAGTTTTTTTTAAAGAATCATGATGCTTAAAATAATAAGAAGCAGGTAAATCATAAATCGATAAAGCCATTCTACATCCAATATCAACGCCGACACCATAAGGAATAATTGCATTTTTTGTTGCTAAAACTCCGCCAATCGGTAAACCATAACCTTGATGAGCATCTGGCATTATTGCGCCGGCAACTGTTACAGGAAGTTTCATGGCTACTTTCATTTGTTCTAAAGCACCATCTTCAATATTTTTTGCACCATAAATGTTGAAATCGTTCGGATTTTCATTCAATTCAATTAAGTTTTCATCTTGTTGAGGTAAATGAATTCCATTGATAAAACCATTTGCAAGCGTTTTGAAAATTTTATCTTCTAAGAAATCTTGTGGCGAAGACAAAACTTGCGCATATTTATCAAGCATTTCGGCTTTTGTATAACCATTTCTTTTTCGGTTAATTTTTAAGGCAATTCCTAAAATTTCATTCTCAGGATAACCCAAGGCAATCAAATCAATTCCATTAATTGGTTTGTTTTGTTGTTCGGTTGTTTTCATATAATTTGGTTAGAATATTATTTTGTAAACATTGTTTTTAGTTCATTTAATACATTCGACCCACCAGAAATTGAGATTTCTCCTACTTTATCAGCAATTTTTTCGATGTATTCCATCTCTTTCAATTTCCATAATGTTTCGTTTTCTTCCATTAATTTTGCTGTATTCAACAAGCTTCTTGTTGAAGCAGTTTCCTCACGACGCGTAATCGAATTAGCTTGAGCCGTTTTTTCGGCAATCAAAACACGGTTCATAATTTCTCTTATTTCTCCAGGAAGAATAATGTCTTTCATACCTGCGTCAATCAATTTTAGACCAATTTCTTGGAATTCAGCTTGATATTTTTGAATGATATAATTCGTTACCGAATTTTTATCTGACATCAAATCATCAAAATTCATGTTTCCAATAAATTCTCTCAAACCTAATTGAATCGCTTGATAAATCATTTTTTCGAAATCTTTGTTCGATTGATAAGCGTTTAACAAATCAGTAATTTGATAATTTACCATAAAATTGATTCGTAATTGCGCTTTATCTTTCGTCAAAATTTCTTGTCCCGAAATTTCAATTGTTTGCGGACGCATATCAAAAGATACCATCGAGATTTTAACTTCGTTGTTGTAAAATAGGTATTCACCAGCTTTTAAAACCGAATCAAATTCATTGTCTTTAAATAAAATTCCTTCGAAATATGGCGCAACAGAAATGATACGAATTGCACCAGCTTTTCTCAAAATATCAATTTCTCTTTTTGTTAAATTCTTAATTTCGTCAGTAGAATTCAAGTCAAATTTTATAGCTTTTAATTGAGTCGAATTTTTCCAAATCATCACGTTTTTATTGTAAAAAGAATCATAGATTTGATTGTTTTTGTAAATAATCAACACTTCGTTATGTAATACTTCGATAAAATCTACCATATTTTTTAATGTTTCATTTTCCAAAATCATTGCGTGGAATTTTTCATCAATTATTTCGTTGATGTTTAATTTTTCGATGTTTTTATTAAAGAAAATCCAATAATTTCCTTTTGAGTAAATTTTATCTACTTCGTTATTTTTGATATAGATTCCAATTTCTTGGTTGTTAATTGCTAATTTTTTCATTTTATTATTTTTTATAGGTTTTTACTATTTTTTTTGTCATTCTGAGCCTGTCGAAGAATCTTTATTATGAGATACTGAAACGAGTTCAGGATGACTATTTTTTAATTCTATTCTCGATACAATTTTTCTTTATTTTCATTTCGAAAAATTACTCGAATTGACGAATTATTGTCATTCTGATTTCTATGACA
>NZ_DKSQ01000001.1:150790-174645 GCF_002472765.1 Empedobacter sp. UBA7252 | reverse complement strand
TTTATTTCTTGAGGCTTTTTTTGTGGTTATACGTCGCGCTTTAGCTGAACGCTGTAAGCTTTACGCATCTCCAGACTATGTTTTATAAAAAAAGAAGCTTGCTTTCATCCAACAAGAGGCTTCTAATTAGTCAACAAGAAGCTTCTTCTTGATAAAAAGGAAGCTTCCTTTTTACAACTAACTCAGAACTTACAACTCATAACTCGATAACACTCCTTTGTAGATTTTTATTGTCAGTCTTAAATCTTATGTCTTATAACTTATTACTCAAAACTCAGAACTTAAAACCCGCGTTAGGGATAGCAGTGGAAATCCTTTTGTAGAAATTGTATTTCCTGTAATCACTTCTAATCTTCTTTTACAAAAGATTGCAACGGATAGCCCGACCGAGCGATTTGCATTAGCTGTGTTTGTATTATTTTGCTTATTCTATGAATAATATAAATGGAAGGCAAAGAGCGAGGGAACGCCCAAATTTATTATCTTTACTCAAAACCTATATATTATGGAAGAAAATCAGTATGATAATCAATTGTTACCAAAGGAAAGTTGGTTTAAACGTAATTGGAAATGGGTTGTGCCTGTTGGCTGTTTGTCGTTTGTGATTTTATTTTTTGGATTGTTAATTGGTGGTGCTTTTTGGGGTTTTAGTAAGATAACTTCGGATAGTGATGTAACGAAACATGCAATTAATATTATTAATCAAAATGTTGAAGTTCAGCAGAAATTGGGTACGGATGTTAAAACGAACGGAGTTTTTACTGGAAATATTTCTATTACAAATGATATTGGTGAAGCTAACATTTCTGTACCTATAAAAGGAACAAAAGGTTCTGGAACTGCAATTATTGTAGGAGAGAAAGAATTTGATAAATGGAATTATGAAAAGATTGCGGTTCAGGTTGATGAAACTGGAGAAGTGATCGAAATAAATAAAGTAAAAGAATAAGCTAACGAATGAGTTAGCTTTTTTTATTTAGCTATTATTGATAAAGATTTAATTGTTTATTCAAAATAATAATTTTACTTTTGATTAACATTTGGTGCGAACTTAACCGTTCGGTAACAGGGAATCAGGTGAAAATCCTGAACAGACCCGCTGCTGTAAGCTCCATATTTTTTAGATACATTATATCCACTGTTTTTAATGGGAAGGATTTCTAAAAAAGGAGTAAGTCAGAAGACCTACCAAAATGATAAATGTTGAATGCTTTCGGGGACTAAAGCGTGAAGTTCAAATTTTGGATAGGTTCGTCCTTTCAATACTTCTTCATATACTCTCGTTAGCAACAATTGATTATTGCTAAATGAGAAATCTAAAAACTATAATTATTTGTTGCAGCTTGATTTTGCTTTCATGTCGCATAGCCTCTGCGCAAATTATTCATGATAGTATTTTAGAGCTTCAGCAAGTTAATATTTTAAAAAATAATGTAAAAGCCGTTGTTCCTGTTCAGGAATTGAAAGGAGCGGAACTAGAGGCTTTAAATAGCCATTCTGTGGCAGATGCTGTTCGTTTTTTTGCAGGAGTGCAAATTAAAGATTACGGTGGAGTTGGAGGTTTAAAAACTATTGATGTTCGTGGGATGGGATCTCAACATGTTGCAGTTTTTTATGATGGAATTCAACTTGGAAATGCGCAGAATGGAATTGTCGATTTAGGAAAATTTTCTTTAGACGATATGGAAATGATTTCTTTATATAATGGTCAAAAAAGTAATATTTTTCAATCAGCGAAAGATTATGCTTCTGCTTCTGCTATTTATCTTCAAACCAAAAAACCTGTTTTTATTGGTGATAAAAAAACGAATGCTACACTTCGTTATAAGTTAGGCTCGATTCAATTAATCAATCCTTCTATTCGTATTGAACAGAAAATTACGGATAGATTATCAGCTGTTTTGAGTGCAGAATATGTTAAAACGAATGGTATATATAAATTCCGTTATCAACGCAAAAATTTGGATGGAACTACTGCATACGATACACTTTTGAAACGTAGAGATGGACAAGTTGATGCAAAACGTTTGGAATTAGGATTGATCGGAAAAGGAAATCAATCGAATTGGAATGTAAAAGGATATTTGTATGATTCGGATCGTGGAATTCCTGCTGCAATTGTGCGTGGTCGATTTGATGGACGTGGACAAACTTTGGTTGATAGAAATTATTTTGTTCAAGGTAAATATGAGAAACGATTCAGAAATTTTCAATCGAAGATAAACGCAAAGTTTGCTTACGATTTCACCCATTATACAGATACAGTTTCGACAGTAAAAATAGAAAATAAGTACACACAACGCGAGTTTTATGTGTCTTGGGCGAATCTTTATTCGATTACAGATAATTGGGATGTGAATGTTGCAACAGATTATCAGTTTAATAATATGGGAGCAGATTTAAAGAATTTTTCTTTTCCTACTCGTCATACAAATCTTGTTGCGTTCGCGTCTACTTATCGTCTTGGACGTTTGAGTTTACAAGGAAGTTTATTTGGAACTTTTGTAAAAGAATCAGTAGAAATGAACACAAGTGCGCCTGATAAAAATATATGGACGCCAACGATTATCGCCAATTATCAACCATTCAAATCTCACGATTTTAATATCAGAGCGTTTTATAAACGTATTTTTAGAATGCCAACGTTCAACGATTTGTACTACACAGACATTGGTTATGCGAATCTTCGACCAGAATATTCTACACAATATAATGTTGGTTTTACTTATTCTAAATCATCTCAAAATTTCTTCAAAAATATTACGATTCAAGCCGATGCTTTTTACAATGAAGTAACTGATAAAATTGTGGCTGCGCCTTCTGGAAGTTTGTTTCGTTTCACTATGCTCAATTTGGATGAAGTCAGAATAAAAGGGTTGGATGTTAAAATTCGATCAACATTTCAATTAGGAGAAATAGAGGTTTCGCCAATGCTTAACTACGGTTTTTTGCAAGCGTTAGATTATTCGAATCCTAAAAAAAGTTACTACAAAAATCAAATTCCATATACACCAAAACATAGTGGCTCTTTTGTTTTAGCGGCTTCTTATAAAACATGGAATTTTAATTACAGTTTTATTTATGTGGGAGAACGTTACAATGTTCATCAAGATAATATTAAAATAAATCGTCTTAATCCTTGGTTTACAAATGATTTAGGGATACATAAAGAGTTTAGGTTGAATCAAAGTCTATTCAAAGTTTCTTTTGAATTAAATAATATTTTGAATCAACAATATGATGTGGTTTTAAATTATCCAATGCCAGGAAGACAATTCAAGCTAATATTAAGCGCAAACTTATGAGAAATTTCAAACAATTATTCGTCTGTTTTTTAACAGCAATTACTTTTTATGCTTGTCAGCAAGATACTTATTTGATCGAGAAAGAGGAAGAAGGTGTAACCGATCCCGAAAAAACAGATGTCGTTGGTTTTTATTTACTAAACGAAGGAAAAATGGGAAGTAATATGGCTACGGTAGATTATATGGATTTTACAACAGGAACCTATAATAGAAATATATATGCAACCGTAAATCCTACTATGGTAAAGGAATTGGGAGATGTTGGGAATGATATCAAAATTTATGGAAATAAGTTATATGCGGTTATCAACGTATCAAATTTTATCGAAGTAATGGATGTAAGAACAGCCAAACATCTGGGAACAATTCCTTTAGAAAATGGTCGTTACATCACGTTTGCAAATGGGAAAGCGTATGCATCTTCGTATGCTGGTCCTGTTACAATCGATCCGAAAGCGCCTTTGGGAAAAGTGGTCGAAATAGATACGATTAATTTATCGGTTACGCGACAAGTGACCGTAGGTTATCAGCCAGAAGAATTAGAAGTTGTTGGGAATAATTTGTATGTAGCAAACTCAGGAGGATATCGAGTTCCTGAATATGATAAAACGATTTCTGTGATTGATTTATCAACGTTTAAAGAAACTAAAAAAATTGATGTTGAAGTAAACCTTCATCGTTTAAAAAAAGATGCAGATGGCGATTTATATGTGACTTCTCGTGGTGATTATTACAACGTTCCATCAAATTTATATGTGTTGGATAGTAAAACGCATCAAATCAAAAAGAAATTTGATATTCCTGTTTCTAACTTTACAATTGTTGATAACAAACTCTATTATTATTCAAACGAATTTAGTTACACAACTTTCGAATACACAAAAACTTATGGTGTAATTGATACCAAAACAGAACAAGTTATCAACAAAACATTGGTCAATGATCCTGTTATTAATGAAATCGAAACGCCTTACGGAATTGCTGTAAATCCTCAAACCAAAGATCTTTTTCTAACCGATGTCGGAAATTATGTTTCGATGGGTTACATCTATTGTTTTGATAAAAATGGTGCTTTTAAATGGAAAACTGCTGCTGGAAATATTCCTGCTCACTTTGCTTTTGTCTATAAATAAAATTTACATATGAAATATTCTAAAATCTTACTAACCGCACTAAGTTTTGCTTTAATACAAAGCTGTAGTGATGATGAAAACATTATCGAGACTAATCCTGATAATGCTACTTTACAAGTATCTTATGATGCAGCACGTTTAAAAATTGTTTCAATTGAACCAACTGTTTCTGGTTTCGAAAATGCAACATATACATGGAAACTTGGCAATGAAATTATTGGTAATGAGAAAACCTTAGGTTTTGTTTCTGATAAAGTTGGTGCTTACGATTTAACATTAGAAATTACTTCAGGAGTAACTTCTAAAACGATAAAAACAAAGGTTAATGTTACACAAGAATTATCTACTTACAGTAAATATATTTCTCAAGTCTTTGATTATTTGCCAGCAGTTGGACAATTCACAAATGCTTTACCATCTTATGTAACAGGAGAAACTCAAGCTGATATGACAGCCAAAGCTGCTAAGGCTTTAGTAGGAGAAAAATCTACAATGATTACACTTGGAGGTTACGGAGGATATGTGGTATTTGGTTTTGACCATACGATTATGAACCAACCAAACAAACGCGATTTTAAAGTTTTAGGAAATGGTTTTGCTGGATCTTCTGAACCTGGAATTGTGATGGTTGCATATGATAAAAATAAAAACGGAAAACCAGATGACGACGAATGGTACGAAATTGCAGGAAGTGAGTACACGAATCCAAATACAATAAAAAATTATAGTATTTCTTATCAAAAACCAACCGAAGAAGATAAAATACCTAATCCTGAATATGTAAAATGGACAGATAATCAAGGAAATTCAGGTTATAAAACTAAAAATTCTTATCATAAACAATCATATTATCCATTGTGGTTTGGTTCGGATCAGTTAAAATTCTCAGGTACACTTTTGGCAAGCAATTATACAGAGAAAAATGGTATTTGGACTGGTAAACAATTGGCTTATGGTTATGTAGACAATGCACCAAATAACAGCGAAGATTCAAATATTGATATTGATTGGGCTGTTGATAAAAATGGAAATCCTGTTAAATTATTAGGAATCGATTTTATCAAAGTTTACACAGCAACAAATCAAGAAGCGGGTTGGTTAGGCGAAATCTCAACAGAAGTTGCAGGTGCTTATGATTTGCATTTATAATATAACAAAACTAAATAAAATGAATTTTAATTTTACAAAGAAATTATTCTTTAATTTCTTATTTGCTACATCATCAATCTTTTTATTGACTTCTTGTAATAATGATGACGACAATACTGAATTAGTAGATCAACAAAAATATGAAACTTTAGATTTATCAAAGTTTGATTTAACAAAAGGAACTGCTACAGCCGGAGGAAAAATTTGGGAAGGTACTTATACAGAAGACGCTGAATTAACTTCAGGTATTTTCAAGTTTAAACATACAGCTTGGCCAGAGTATTTAACATGGATGGGATTCACGGTTTCTAATAGTAATGACAATTCTGATCAAATAGATAAAGAAGGCGGTTGGTTAGATAATCAATGGGGTACAATGGCAAAAGGTGGTGCAGATGGACAAGGAACACCATTTTTAGTCTCTTTCGCTGATCACAAACCATCTGAGAAAGTTTTGAAATATGGAGAAGAAGTTAAGATTGACAGATTTTCGAGTGTAGTAGAAATTACTGATACAGCTAATAAATACAAAGCAAAAAATGTAAAGTTAGCTATTAGTCCGTGGCCATATTATGGGATTTTGAATGGTGATGCATATGCAAGAAAGTTTGTAAAAGGAGATTATTTCGCGATTCATATTTATGGTGTTTCAGCAAATAAACAATTGACTACAGAAAAACCTGTAACTCATTATTTTGTTGATTTTAGAAATGGAATAAATAATATTTCAACAAATTGGCAAGATGTGGATCTTTCTGCTTTAGGAGAAGTTAAATATTTAATGTTCTTTTTAGAAACTACAGATGTAGGAAATTGGGGAGCAAACACAGCATTATACTTTACAATGGATAAATTAAAAGTAGAAAAAATACAATAATCTAACATTCTAAATATTTTTATCCGAGGCTGTCATTTTTGGATGATGGTTTCGGATTTCTAAAAAAACAATACATGAAGAAATTTTTACTTTCGATTTTTACAATAGCTGCAATTCAAACAAGTTTTGCACAAACAAAAGAATATACAAACGGCGTTTTTATTGTGAATGAAGACTGGTTTGGTAAAGCAAATGGGGCAATTAATTTTATCAATGCAAATGATTCGGTTGATTATAATGTTTATAAAACAGTTAATCCTGGAGAAAAATTAGGTGTAACTTCTCAATATGGAACGATATACGGTGATAATTTTTTCATTGTTTCGAAACAAGAAAATCGTTTAGTTGTAGCTGACTCGAATACATTACAGAAAAAAGCCAGCTTCGAAACAATTGGTGGTGATGGAAGAAGTTTTGTAGGGGTTGATGCTAAAACAGGATATGTAGGAACTTCAAGTGGACTTTATTTGTTTGATATCGAAAATATGAAACTTGGTTCGATAATCGATGGAACTTCTAAAGTTGGTCAAGTAGGAAATATGATTCGTACATCTAAATTTGTTTTTGCTGTTTCAAGTACTGGAGGAATTTTAGTTATCGACCCAAAAACACATCAAATAAAACAAACGATTGCTGGAAGTTTTATTTCTGTAGTTCAATCTAAAGATGGAAATGTGTGGGGGGCTTTATCTAAAAAATTAGTCAAAATAAATCCTACTACTTTAGAAACTTCAGAAATTGCTATTCCTACGAAAACAGTTCCAGCTCCTTTTGCTTGGAATGCTGGTACTTTTTGTTCTTCAACACAAGATAATACTATTTATTTTTTATCAGGAATCAATGTTGTGAAATACGATGTAACAAATAATAAATTTGAAGAAAGTTTTATATAGATTCCTGGTCAAGATACAACACCAAAGGAAACATATTATGGAGCAGGTTTAAGAATTGATCCGTTGACAAACGAACTAGTATTAACTACTATTGGTTCAGGTTGGGGAACTAATTCTCAAATTAATTTTGTGCATAGATTTTTTGATAATGGAACTCTTAAAGAGTCGGTGAAATTAAGTGAGTATTATTGGTTTCCTTCAATGCCTGTTTTTCCAGATAATGCGGCACCAATTATCAATGATTTAGAGACAACTTATCAAATTAACACAGCAACAACAATTGATTTGAAAGATAAAGTTTCGGATGTTGATAATTTATCAGCAGCGATTGTAAAAGATTTAGAAATCATTGAAAATGATGATGTAGCTGAAATTTCGATTAATGATAAGGAAGAATTAGTGATTAATCCACTAAAAAATGGAACAGCTAAAATTAAACTTTCTTTCAATTCGAATGGAAAAGTTGTTTCACAAAACATCACAATTTCATCAGCCGTTTTAGGTACAAATGATTTAGCTAAATCTGTTGTAAATGTTTATCCAAATCCTGTTAATAATGTATTGTTTATTGAAACAAATGAAGCTTCAAAAGCCGAAATTTTCGCTATTACAGGAACTAAAATGACAGAGAAAACACTTCAAAAAGGGAAAAATCAATTAGATGTTTCCTCTTTACCAAAAGGTGTTTACATCATAAAAGTTAACAATTCTACTTTCAAGGTAATCAAAAAGTAGTGTGTTATTTATTTGTGGAAAAAAGGTTGAGCATTGCTCAACCTTTTGTTTTTTTTTTTAAATATTGATTCCGTACGTATTTTTTATTTCAGCCATCACAAAAGAGCTGTGCGTACTCCCGATGCTTTCTAAAGCGCCCAATTTATTGAAAACAAAATCTTGATATTGCTTCATATCCAAAACTTGTACTTTTAAGATAAAATCATATTCGCCCGAAATATTATAACATTCCACCACTTCATCAATCAACAAAATATCTTCCACAAGTTTATTCCCAATCGTGCGATCATGTTGTTTTAGCTTAATGCTGCAAAAAACCATAAAGCCTTTGTTCAGCTTTTCTGCATCCAAAACCGCTCTATAATTTTTGATATAACCTTGTTGTTCCAACCTTTTTATACGTTCAAAAACGGGTGAAGGAGATAAATTAACTAAAGCAGCAATTGCTTTTACTGTCAATTTCGAATCTTTTTGTAGAATTCTTAATAATTCTAAATCGGTTTGATCTAATGTTTCCATCCAAATAATATTCTTTTCAACACGATATTTTATCGTTGTTTAAGTGTTTTGTTTTGTAAAAATATTAATAATAAGTTGTATAATCTTATTTTTTCAAGTTTTACAATCGTTTATTTTGTCTTGTTACATTTGTAAAGAAATAAACAACAAATTATTGGGGAATCGTGTGAGAATCACGAGCTGTCGCGCAACTGTAAGTAATGCAAATTACAAGTCAGATTACCAATAGAAACAAAAGATGATACTTTCGCGATTTGAAGTCAGTCTGTCACAATAGGTTTACTATTTATCAACTCGCGTTTGTGTTTTTGAACATTAAAAAACAATCAAAATGCAAACACAAATTTTAGGTTATCCAAGAATTGGCGCTAACCGTGAACTAAAAAAAGCCTGCGAAAACTATTGGGCAGGTAAAATTGAACTACAAGCTTTATTGCAAACAAGCCGTACAATTACCAAACAAAATTGGGCATTGCAACAAGCTGCCGGAATTGATTTAATTCCGTGTAATGACTTTTCTTTTTATGATCAAGTTTTAGATTCTACGTTATCAGTTGGTGCAATTCCAGCGCGTTTCAATACGGTTGCGTTAAATAAAAAGAACACAGAATTAGACTTGTATTTTGCGATGGCAAGAGGTTATCAAAAAGATAATTTAGATATTACAGCGATGGAAATGACAAAATGGTTTGATACCAACTATCATTATATCGTTCCGGAATTTGTAAAAAATCAAGAATTTAAATATTTCTCAAACTCAATTGTAAACGAATTTATCACTGCAAAAAAAGAAGGTTTTAATCCAAAAACTGTTTTAATTGGACCGATTACGTATTTATTATTAGGAAAAGAAAAAGAAGAGGGATTTGATCGAATTGATTTAATTCAGAATTTATTGCCAGTTTACTTTGAAATTATTCATGATTTAATCAATCATGGAGCAAATACAATTCAGTTCGACGAACCTTTTTTAGCTTTAGATTTAGACGAAAAATCGAAAACAGCTTATCAAGAAGTTTACAAAAAAATAAGAAAAGAATTTCCTCAACTTACAATTCAGGTCGCAACTTATTTTGATGGATTGAAAGATAATACAGCTTTAGCAATCAATTTACCAATTGATATTTTGCATCTTGATTTGGTTCGTGACGAAAATCAAATCGATGAAATATTGAATCTAATTCCTTCTCAATTAAAACTTTCTTTAGGTTTAGTTGATGGTCGAAATATTTGGAAAAATGATTTTCAAAAATCGCTTTCAACCATAGAAAAAGTTGTGAACAAAATTGGAGAAAAACGTGTTATTATTTCAACATCTTGTTCATTATTACATTCGCCTTGTGATTTAGATTTAGAAACAAACGAAAAAAATCTTCCGACAACAATCAAAGATTGGTTTGCATTTGCGAAGCAAAAATTAGAAGAAGTTGCTTTCTTAAAAAATTATTTTTCAAACCCGAATGACGAAAAATTGATTCAACAATATGAAGCGAATCAATTCTCTATTAATAATAGAAAAAATTCTCAATTAATTCATCAAACTCAAGTTAAAGAACGAGTAAATGCAATAAAAGATGAAGATTATAATCGTACAAATAGTTTTGGACAACGAAAAATTGTGCAACAAAATGTATTGAATCTTCCGCCTTTCCCAACGACAACAATCGGATCTTTTCCACAAACACAAGAGGTGAGAAGTTGGCGTGCGAAATATAAAAAAGGAGAATTATCTGCCGAAGAATATGATACTTTATTGAAACAAGAAACCAAGCGTACGATAGAGTGGCAAGAGGAAATTGGCATTGATGTTTTGGTGCATGGTGAATATGAGCGCAACGATATGGTGGAATATTTTGGTGAAAAATTAGCCGGATTTGTCTTCTCTAAAAATGGTTGGGTTCAGAGTTATGGAACGCGTTGTGTAAAACCGCCTATTATTTTTGGTGATGTTTATCGCCCAGTTCCAATGACGGTTTATTGGTCGAAATATGCGCAATCTATCACAGAACAAAAAGTAAAAGGAATGTTGACTGGTCCAGTTACGATTTTGCAATGGTCTTTTGTTCGCGATGATCAACCAAGATCTACGACGTGTAAACAAATTGCATTGGCGATTCGTGATGAAGTTTCAGATTTAGAAAAAGCTGGAATTAAAATTATTCAGATTGATGAACCTGCAATTCGAGAAGGTTTACCATTGAGAAAAGATGAATGGCAAAATTATTTGAAATGGACGGTTGATTCGTTCAAATTAGCTTCAAGTAATGTTGATGATTCTACTCAAATTCATACGCATATGTGTTATTCAGAATTCAACGATATTATTCAAAATATTGCTGATTTAGATGCGGATGTTATTACAATTGAATGTTCGAGAAGTCAAATGGAATTATTAAATGCTTTTTCAGATTTCAATTATCCAAATGATATCGGACCTGGAGTTTATGATATTCATTCGCCTCGAGTTCCGTCGAAAGAAGAAATGGTTGATTTGATAGAGAAAGCGGCAAAAGTTATTCCGGCAGATCAATTATGGGTGAATCCTGATTGTGGACTAAAAACGCGTCATTGGGAAGAAACCGAAAAAGCTTTGATTGAAATGGTTGCGGCGACAAAAGAATTAAGAAAAATATATACGCCAAAAGCGATTTAAGCTTAACATCCTACTTTTATGACTTAAGTAGTGTAGTGTTATTTATTTGTGAAGAAAGGTTGAGCAACGCTCAACCTTTTGTGTTTTAATAATAATTTATCGTTCGTTTTACAACATATTTCAATTCTCCATTAGTTGAAATAGAGGCTTTTATCCAATTATTTTTCGAATCATATTCATACGAAACTTGATAAGAAGTTAAAACTACTTGTCCATTTCGGAAGGATTGTTTTTTAAAGTTGACAATTTCATTTTTCGAATCGAAATCAGCTTGATAGGCTAACGTTTTATTGGCGTGAAATGATTGTAATTTAGAAATATTTCCATTCTCAAAAAACATTATTTTGCTCGAATTTCCAGCAATTTCTTCCTGAAAAATAGGCGTTTCTTTATCATAAATATAATACGATTTTCGTCCTTTTTTTCCATCAAAAGAAGTTATTTCATCCAAAACCAATAAACCATTTTTGTTATACGTCAAATTATTTTCACTAATCGTAGAACCTTCCACTTTTGTTGTGATTTTATCCAACTTATTCGAATAATTAAAAATCGTTTCATAATTAGATTTTGACGATTTCCCTTCGATTTTTTCTGTCAAGTTTATCAACTGATTTTTATTGTCATAAACGAAGTTTTTGTCCGAAGCAACTCGTTTTGGATCTTCACCATTGTTAATAACTGTATTCGTTTGTTTATCAATTAAATTTGAGTTATTGTAGTCGTAATTAACATAGTTATAAACAGCTAATTTTCCTTGATAATCCAAATAATTTGTTCGTTTTGTTAACAAACCTTTTGAATTAAATTCTAACGAAATTTGATTGTAAAATTCATTTTCTAAAAAAGGTAAAGTTGTGGTGTTTCCTTTTGCATTTGTTGCGTTTGAAGTCACTTTTTCAACCTTTCCTTTTAGATTAAAGTCAGCTAAAGTTGTTTTAACTTCATAATCATTCGTTGAAATTTTTTGTGCAAAATTAACTTGTGAGACAGCCAAACAAATTGTCGTTAAAATTATTTTTTTCATGTTTTGTTTAAAATTGATAACCGATTTTAAAGTTAAGATTTAAATTGAAATCTGTAGAAGAACCTTCTTTTTTATAATGATTTTCTAAACCGCTCATAAAATAATCAAAAATTCGAGTATCAACACTTTCTAAATTTGTAATATTCGAATATTTTACATTTCTATTTTTTACACCTAAACCAACTTTTGGCATTAGTATAAGACCTTTGTGCAACTGTATAAAAACATTATAATTAAGATTTATTCCATATTTTTCTCGCTTGTAATCGGCAGTATCATAAGAATATAAATAAGAAAAATTTTGATCATCTTTTCGATAAAATTCTCCATTTTCAAGATGATCAGTGTGATGAATATAGAAAAATTCAGAAGAAATAAGATGTTTTACTCGTTTGTTTTCGCTTAGATTGATAAAAAATTCTGGTCGAATCTCAAAAAGTTGATAATCTTCGTTGATTTTATATTTTGGTTTGTGACTAAGAGGAATGCTATGATAACTTCCGTAGCCGATTTCAGAGCCAATCCAATAACGTTCGTTGAGTTTATAAATGTATCCAAACGTCCATCTTGGAGGTGATAATGCTGCTGAAAGAACGCTAAAAGTGATGACATTTTTGCGCTCATCGCTTGATTTTTCTTGTGCTGAAATGAATTGTCCAAAACCAATAACGAACAAAAAAAGTAAAAAATTCTTTTTCATATAAATAGTATTTAAAAGAAAGAGAATCAATTGCTTAAAAGGTTGCGTGAACCAAGATTATTTTGAAGTTAATTATTTCTTCAATTCATACCAAAAGCAATCCAAATCCCACATGTCAAGATGAAAAGTTTCAGTGACTTCAAATCCCATTTTTTCTAACACATTTCGAGAAGCTTTATTATCAACATGCGTTATTGCGTTTAGTTTAATATGTGACATATTTTTTCTGTAAAAGTCCATGCAAGCTTCGGCAGCTTCAGTTGCATAACCTTTTCCCCAAGTTTCTTTTCTGTAACGATATCCGATATCAATAAAATCGAATTTATTATTCATCGATTCGCTTTCTATAATATATTTAAAACCAGTCCAACCAATCATTTTACCTGTTTCTTTTTCAACAACAGCAAGACGACCATGTCCAAGTTCTTCATATTGTTTTTGGATATCTTCAATAATTTCTTTTGTTTCTTCAATGGTTTGAATAGGTTCTGCTTTTAGAAATTCATGAACTTCTGGTTGTGAATCCATTTCAAAAAAATCTTGTAAATCATCAATCGTAATAGGTCTGATGATTAACCGTTCTGTTTCGAGTGTTGGTAAATATTTCATTGAGTTATAGTTTTGATTAAAGATAGTATAAAATATAAAATCCTCGCAATTGCGAGGATTTTATCTATATTCTCAATACTAAAATCTAGTATCTAAAATCTTTTTTTATCCAACGATATTAATGATTTTTCCAGGAACAATA
Organism: Empedobacter sp. UBA7252; assembly: GCF_002472765.1. Taxonomy (NCBI): domain Bacteria; kingdom Pseudomonadati; phylum Bacteroidota; class Flavobacteriia; order Flavobacteriales; family Weeksellaceae; genus Empedobacter; species Empedobacter sp. UBA7252. The sequence continues at coordinate 160,903 of NZ_DKSQ01000001.1, read as the reverse complement.
ATAATGTTTTTCGGAGTACGATCACCCAATTGTTTGATTGTACGTTCGTCGTTCATTACAATTTCTTGAATTTCTTCTTTCGATAACGACAAAGGTAATTCTAACAAAAATTTCATTTTACCATTGAATGAAACTGGATATTCTTTAGCATCTGCAATCAACCATTTTTCTTCGAAAACAGGGAAATCTGCATGTGCAATTGACGTTTCATGTCCTAATTTTGACCACAATTCTTCTGCAATATGCGGTGCATAAGGAGAAATAATAATAGCCAAAGGCTCTAAAATTGCACGTTTAGTTGTTTTTAATTTTCCTAATTCGTTTGCAGCAATCATAAAAGTAGAAACCGATGTATTAAAAGAGAAATTGTTTACATCTTCGTCCACTTTTTTGATGGTTTGATGCAACACTTTCATTTCTTCTTTTGTTGGTTCATCTTCCGAAACAAAAAATGTTTCTTCTGTTCCTGAATGATATAATCTCCAGAATTTTTTCAAGAATGAATAAACTCCAGATAAACCTTGTGTATTCCATGGTTTAGACTGTTCAACAGGACCTAAAAACATTTCGTATAAACGTAAAGAATCTGCTCCATATTGATTACAAATATCATCAGGATTTAAGACATTGTAGTAAGATTTTGACATCTTTTCAACCTCACGTCCTGTGATGTATTTCCCATCTTCTAAGATAAATTCTGCATTAGCAAAATCTTCTCTCCAAGTTTTGAATTTTTCTGTATCTAATTCGTCGCCTCCATCTTTTAACAACTTAACATCAATACGGATTGGTGTTGTTTCATGTTGATCTTTCAAAGATTTAGAAACAAAAGTATTTGTTCCATTAATTCTATATGCATAAGCGGTCATTCCCAAAATCATTCCTTGGTTGATAAGTTTTTTTGCATACTCATCCGTTGGAACTAAACCTTTATCGAATAAGAATTTTTGCCAAAAACGAGAATATAATAAGTGACCAGTAGCATGCTCAGATCCACCCATGTATAAATCTACATTTTGCCAATAATCAACAGCCTCTTTAGATACAAAATCGTTGTCGTTTTTTGCATCCATATAACGTAACCAATACCAAGAAGAACCTGCCCAACCTGGCATTGTATTTAGTTCTATTGGGAAAATAGTTTCGTTATTGATTAAAGTATTATCTACAACTTGATTAGTTGTTGTATCAAAAGCCCATTTTGTTGCACGCCCTAATGGTGGCTCACCTTCAGATGTTGGTAAATATTCGTCCACTTCAGGTAAAATAATTGGTAAAGCTTCTGTAGGAATTGTGTAAGGCATCCCGTCCTTGAAGTAAACAGGAACCGGTTCTCCCCAATATCTTTGACGAGAGAAAACAGCTTCGCGTAAACGGAAGTTTGTTTTTCCTTGTCCAAAACTTTTTTCTTCTAAAGCTTCAATCGCTTTTGCAACCGCTTGTTTATAATCTAATCCGTTTAAGAAATCAGAATCTTGTAATTCGAATCCACCTTTTTCTGTAAAAGCAGCTTCAGAAATATCTTGATTTTTGAAAATATTAATAATTGGTAAATTGAAATGATTTGCAAAAGCAAAATCACGTTCATCACCAGCAGGAACAGCCATTACAGCTCCAGTTCCATAAGAAGCCAATACGTAATCACCAATCCAAATCGGAATTTGTTTTCCTGTAAATGGATGAATGGCGTAAGCCCCGGTAAATTCTCCTGTAATATTTTTAGCATCCGCTAAACGATCACGTTCAGAACGTTTTGAAGTATAATCGACATAAGCATCAACTTTTGCTTTGTTTTCTGCTGTTGTAATTTGAGAAACTAAAGGATGCTCTGGCGCTAATGTTACATAAGAAACACCAAAAACAGTATCAGGACGAGTAGTGAAAACTTCAATTTTTTCATCGTTTCCTACAACATCAAAAAAGATTGATGCACCTTGAGATTTACCAATCCAATTTTTTTGAGATTCTTTGATCGGATCTGGCCAATCTAATTTATCTAAACCAGTTAACAAACGATCAGCGTAAGCCGTGATACGCATCATCCATTGTGTCATTTTTTTGCGCACAACAGGGAATCCTCCACGTTCAGATAATCCGTTAATTACTTCGTCATTCGCTAAAACAGTTCCTAAATCTGGACACCAGTTTACTTCTGCTTCTGCTAAGAAAGTTAAACGATATTTTAATAAAATTGTTTGTTGTTCTTTTTCAGAATAGGCATTCCATTGATCTGCGGTAAAGATTTCGATATCATCATCTGCCACAGCATTTACACTTGCATTACCCTCAGTTTTGAATGTTTCAACTAATTTTGAAATGGATTCAGCTTTATCGGTTGAATTATCATAATATGAATCAAATAATTGATTGAAAATCCATTGTGTCCATTTATAATATTCAGGTTCTGAAGTTCTGATTTCACGATCCCAATCGTATCCCAAACCAATTTTTTTCATTTGGTTCTCGTAACCAGCAATCACATTTCCTTGTTTATCAACACCACCTTCGATATTCGTTGTTGTTGTAATCGCAGGATGTTGACCAGTTTGAATCGCATATTGTTCCGCAGGCAAACCAAAAGAATCGTAACCCATTGGGTGTAAAACGTTGAAACCCTTTAATTTTTTGTATCGAGAATAAATATCAGACGCAATGTATCCAAGTGGATGACCTACGTGTAATCCTGCTCCAGAAGGGTAAGGAAACATGTCTAATACGTAAAATTTAGGTTTTTCTGATTGATTTTCAGCTTTGAACGTCTTGTCTTCAATCCAAAATTTTTGCCATTTTGGTTCGATTTCATTCGGATTATATTGCATTATTGGAAGTTATATTAAAATTAAATTTATGCAAATTTACATTTTTTATGTATCTTTTAGAATAGAATGGCGATATTTGTACATTAACAATCAACAACTAAACCTAATCCATGAAAAAAGAATTGATATTATATTGGTATCCTTATTTTTTTTTACTGTCCTTATTTTTTCTGTTCGTCATATTGTAAATACGACACGTATTTTTGTGGGGTACGAAGATGGTTTTAATCCTATTAATATCAAATGGAATTTTGATAAAAAGGATTCAACACTTCGTGTCAAAGATCCTATTTATGTCAGAAGTGATTATTATTTGATTGATTATAAAGACAAAGCATTCTTAAAAAAAGATACTGTTCTTTATGCAGAACTTTTTGAGGATTCATTGGCTGTAAAAGGAAATGTATTGAATTTGAAACCTCCTTATTTTTTGTGGAAAGAGACTAAAAACGACACGTTGAAAGTTTTTAAACACAACATTACCTTGAAATTTACTAAGAAGCAAGAACAATATTAAGCCTTCTGTAAATAGAACGAAAAAGTAGAACCTTTTCCTATTTTACTTGTCACATAAATTTTCTGTTTATGGGCTTCTAAAATATGTTTTACAATTGCCAAACCTAATCCAGACCCGCCATTATTACGATTTCGAGATTTATCAATTCGGTAAAAACGCTCAAAAATTCGGTCAATGTCTTCCTGTTTTATCCCAACTCCTTGATCTTTTATTGAGATTTGAATTTTATCATCATATTCTTCAAAATCGATGTTAATTTCTGTATTTGGATTAGAATAATTGATGGCATTTACAATCAAATTGATTAAAACCTGTTGAATTTTCTGAATATCACCTACAACTTTTATCGGTTGATGAATAGGGTAATTTAGAGAAATTTTGATGTTATTTTTTTCAGCTTTAATTTCTAATAAATCAATCACATCTTGTACAAGTGCCGTCAAGTTGAAAACTGAAAATTCGATATTGATTCGTCCACGTTCAAGTTCTGCAATCATGTCCAAATCTTTGACTAAATAAATCAATCGATCAACCGATTTATTGATTCGGTTTAAGTATTTATCGCGAATAGATTCATCTTCAACTCCACCTTCTATCAGCGTTAACAAATAACCTTGTACCGAAAAAAGGGGCGTTTTTAATTCATGCGAAATATTTCCAAGAAAATCTCTTCTGTAATTTTCTCTCTCATTCAAAACATCAATTTCTTTGGATTGATCTTCTGTAATTGTAGAAATTTTTTGAGAAAGTTCTTCAAAATCCATTGTGCTGGATTGAAATTGTGGAATATTTTTCGAGATTTCAGTAAAATCTTTTCTTCGTTGATTTTTTAAAGAAAACCAATAAAATATTGATAATCCAATCAATAAAAGAAGCATTAAACTAATGAAAAATAGTTTTTCTTGGAGAATAAAATCAATATTTCCAAACCATAAAAAAGAGAACAAAACAAATCCTAAAGCCAAGAATAATGTACTGAGAAAGGCAAATAGAAAGATGTTTTGAACTTTGAAAGTTGAAGCCATTACGAGCTTTTAGTCATTTATTTTGTATCCAATTCCTTTGATTGTAGAGAAACGATCGTTCCCAAATTTTTCGCGTAATTTGCGCATATGTACGTCAATTGTACGTCCGCCAACTACAACTTCATTTCCCCAAACTTTCTCCAAAATTTCTTCACGTTTGAAAACACGTTCTGGATTTGAAGCTAATAAAGCAATCAATTCAAATTCTTTTCGAGGTAACAAAAAGTCTTGTCCTTGGTAATTTACTTTATAGGTTTCGCGGTTAATCTCGAAATTATTCAATTTGATGAATTCGTCTTTTGCCGCTTCGTTAGGTTGTTTTAATTTCAATAAAGCATTTAGTTTACTAATTAAAACTTTTGGTTTGATAGGCTTTAAGATGTAATCATTTGCACCAGCATCATAGCCAGCTAATTGAGAAAAGTCTTCAGCTCGAGCAGAAAGAAAAACAACTAAAGTATCCTTGAAAGAATCTAACTTTCTTAATTCGGCACACATTTCCATTCCATCCATTTGCGGCATCATAACATCTAGTAGAATTAAATCTGGACGAAAAATTTTAGCTTGTTTCAAACCTTCTAGTCCGTTTTGAGCTGTTTCTACTTCAAAACCTTCTTTTTTTAAGTTGTAACCAATAAATTCTAAGATATCTGGTTCGTCGTCAACTAATAAAATTTTAATGTTCTTCATAATTGTTTGTAATAACTAAATAAAATTAGTCGATGTAAAATTAAGCTTAAATTTTAGGAGAAATTAGGTAAAAACATTTCTTAACATTCATTTAAAGTTACGATAATTTCATAACAATTACCTAACAAAACCTTTACAATTTCTAAAAATGTTTTTCATTGGATTGAAGCAACTTTGCCATCAAACAAACACGAATTATACAATCGCAATGAAACGCAATTTAACTTTACTTTTATTATTAGGTTCGGCAGCACTTTTTGCACAGACTAATATTAAATTAGAAGGAACTTTATTTGATCAAAAAACAAACCAACCACTTTCTGAAAAAACTTTTGTGGTTGAAGGGTTAAATATTCAAGCAAAAACAGACGATAAAGGTCACTACGAAATTTCTGTTCCAGATGATACATATCAATTAGATATTAGAGTAGACGGTTATCAATCTGTTTCTCAAAATTTATCAGATTCGAATACATTAAACATGTATTTGAAACCAGAAGATTTTAAAGATGGTAAAATTGATTTATCTACAGCTGTTGTAACAGGTAGAAAAGATAAATCTGGAGAAGCTTCTTTACTTAATATACAGAAAAAATCTGTAAAAATGGTAGAGAATATTGGTGCAGCAGAATTGGATCGTAAAGGTGTAAGTGATGCGGCTTCGGCAGTTGCGAAAATGGCTGGTGTTACAAAACAAGAAGGTACAGGAGATGTTTTTGTACGTGGATTGGGAGATCGTTATAACTATACTTCGTTGAATGGTTTACCAGTTCCGTCAGAAAATCCTAGTAACAAGAATATTAAATTGGATTTATTTCCAACAGACGTTATTGATTACATTTCGTTGAGCAAAACATTCAATGTAAGAATGATGGCTGATTTTGGAGGAGCAAATATCGATATTGCATCAAAATTATACGAAGGAAATGGTTTATTAGAAATTGGAACAGGATTAAATTTAAATTCTAATGCGATTACCAATAAAAACTTCAATTTGCAAGATGGACCAAATTGGTTTGGTTTTCAAAAAACAAAAATTCCAGCAAACGCAACAACTGGATATCATTTTACAAATAGTTTCAATCCACAATCTAAATCTGCTGTAGCAGGAGGTTTCAATATAAAAGGAGGAAAAAGTTACAAGTTTGAAAATGGAGCAAAATTCGGATTCTTTGCAACAGCTGCTTTTGATAACTCAGCTCAAAGTATCGAGAAAGGTTTAGCAAGTTCTGTTGATGCTCAAGGAAATAATTTGAAAGGTTTCAACGATTATACAAAAGATAGTTATAATACGAATACAACAGGAATGGTTAATTTGTATTATGATTTTAATCCAAATAATAGATTAAGAGCAAATAGTATTTTTATTAATAACACTTCTCAAAGTTTACAAGAATACAAAGGATTTATTAGAGATTTAGCGGAAGATAATAATGGATTTATTCGTCGTGGAACTTATGAAAGAAACCAAGTTTTTGTCAATCAATTATTAGGAGATCACAGATTAGATGATAAATCTGAGTTTCATTGGGGCGTTTCTTACAATACAGTGAAACAAGATATGCCAGACCGTTTACAAAATACCATGCGTTTGGATAAGCAATCTGGACAATATGTGTTAGCTTCTCAAGATGCTTCGTTAAGTAACCGTTATTATCAAAATCTTAATGAGAACGAGGTTTCTGCGAACTTGGAATATAATCGCGTTTTTGGTGGAGATTTGAAAGACTATAAAGCTAAAATTTCTATTGGATATCAAGGTAGACACAAAGAAAGAGATTTTGAAGGGAATCAATTTAACTTCAAAATTTTGAGAAGTGGAATTCAAGTTGACCCAAATAATTTAGATGCTTTCTTCAATCAATCAAATTATGGTTCAGGGTTCGAAATTACAACATTTGATATCAAATCTGACGGAAGCTATAGATCGCAAGTTTACAGTGGACAAAAAGATATTCAAGTTGGTTTTGCTGAGGTAGAATACAATTTTACAGATCGATTAACAGCAGTTTTGGGAGTTCGTGCTGAATATCTTAAACAAAGTATTGATTGGTACACAGCTTTATCACAAGGTAAAAACTCTTTCGATCAATTCGAATTATTACCAAGTTTGATGTTACGTTATAAATTAACAGATAATCAAAATTTACGCTTCGCTACATCTAAAACATATACACTTCCTCAATTCAAGGAAACAGCTATGTTTGTTTATGAAGATGTAACAGAAACTTTCCGTGGGAATCCAATGTTATATCCATCGACAAATTACAATGCAGACATTAAATGGGAATGGTTCCCAAAAAGTGGAGAAGTAATCTCTTTGGGAGGTTTCGGAAAATATATTCAAGACCCAATCAATACAACAACAATTGCTTCATCATCTAATGATATTTCTTATGCAAATACAGGTGATTGGGGATATGCAGTTGGTGCAGAATTAGAGGTTAGAAAAGCAATTTTAGATAATAAAACATCTAATCCAGAACAATTAACAGTTGGGTTTAATGGTGCTTATATGTATTCTAATCAAGAATTAAACAATGAAAAAGTATACAAAGAAACATTGTTTAATGGACAACGAATCAATACCAACTTTACAAATGCAGAAGATGCATTTACAGGAGCTTCTAAATTTATTACTAATGCAGATTTATCTTATTCTAAGAAATGGGCAAGTGGGGGAAGCGTAATGGCAACTGTGGCTTACAACTATTTCTCTGATCGTATTTATGCGCTTGGAACTGAAACAAGAGGAAATCAAGTAGATAAAGGATTTAGCACATTAGATTTCATTTTACGTTCAAAATTGAATAAAAATATCGGAATCAATTTTTCTGCTAAAAACTTATTAAATCCTACAATAGACCGTGTACAAGAGAATTTGAATGGAGATGTAAAAACATTAAGTTATAAAAAAGGAATGAACTTCGGTTTATCTGTTAACTATCAATTTTAAAACAAAATAAAACAAACACAATAAAACATTTAATTATGAAAAAATCAATTTTAAAACTATTTTTAGTAGGAGCATTTTCTACATTAGCCTTAACAAGCTGTAGTAATAACGATGATAATGGAGATATTAATACAAATCCTTCTGGGTTTGTTGCGAATCCTGCTGATTTTAAAGGTGAATTAAAAAGTGGAGATAAAATTACTTTAGATCCATCAAAAGTATATTATTTAACAGGGAAAATTCAGGTTAACGACGGTGCTGAATTAACAATTCCTGCTGGTACACAAATTGTTGCAAACGGAGGTACATCTTCTTACATTGCAGTAGCACAAGGTGGTAAAATATTTTCTAACGGAACTTCTGCTAAACCAGTTGTATTTACATCAGACAAAAAAGCACCAGGTTCTTGGGGTGGAGTAGTTTTATGTGGTAAAGCACCAATTAACAAAGCAAAAACAGCTACTGCTGAGGTTTCTGAATTAACATATGGTGGTGATGTTGCAAATGATAATTCTGGTACAATCACATATACTCGTATCGAATATGCAGGAGCAATTTATAATTCTGAAAAAGAGTTTAATGGACTTTCTTTATTTGGTGTAGGTAACGGAACTAAAATAGAATATGTACAAATGTATGCAGGTTCTGATGATGGAATCGAATTCTTTGGAGGAACTGTTAATACAAAATATATTGTATCAAATGAAAATGAAGATGATCAATTTGACTGGACAGAAGGTTGGGTTGGTACAAACGAATATTGGTACGGAAAAGAAGGCCGTAGTAAAGGAAATAGAGGTATAGAGGCTGATAACAATTCAAGTAATCATACTTTAACTCCAATTGCAAATCCTACAATTAGATATGCTACTTTAATCGGTTTAGGTAAAGATTATGTAGGAGAAGGAGAAAACCAAGCAATGAAATTACGTGTTGGTACAAAAGGAAAATTTGAGAATTTTGTTTTAGCAAACTGGGCTAAAGGTATCGATATCGAGCATGATGCTACAATTTCTTGGATTCCGAATGACTTATTCTTGAAAAACGTTCAATTCATTAACGTTGGAGTAGAAGCAACAGGTAAATCTTCTGCAGGTACTGCTGTTGATGTATCAAAAGCTTATGCAAAAGCAGATAATACTGGAGCTGGAAATGGTGTAGATACACCAACTTGGGCAAAAGGATGGACAGTAGGTTTATAATTAAAACTATATAATGATTAAACTTTTCTTATAAAAAAGTTCTTCGTGTTTGTAAATCGCTTTTTTGGGTTCTCCAAAGAAGCGATTTTCTTCTATTATAACTATTTTATTTTAAGTCATTAAAAATAGTTATTTAGAAAAATTCCACGTAAGATAAAGTATTTGTACATTTGTACCATTAAGAATTGAAACAATGGCATTAACAGAAGAACAATTAGATTCGATTGGAGAAAAATTGGTTGAAAAATTCAAGACCGTTTTTGATCCAGAGATTCCAGTAGATATATACGAGTTAGGATTAGTTTATGATGCGCAAGTAAATGCAGATGGTGAAGTAAAAGTTACCATGACTCTTACATCTCCAAACTGTCCAGTTGCAGAAAGTTTACCATTAGAGGTAGAACAACGCGTAGAAGAGATAGAATATGTAACGAAATGTTACGTAGAGATTACGTTCGATCCACCTTGGGATAGAGATATGATGAGCGAAGAAGCAAAATTCGAATTAGGAATGTTATAACTTAACATTCCTAATTTTTTTTGTATCTTAATCCAACAAATTCAAAACACTAAAACTTATGGGATATTTAGGCGTGATCGTTTTTCTTGGAATTATTTTCCTTTTTTTATTCGTCTTTACAGTAAAACAACAAACGGCGGTTGTAATCGAGCGTTTCGGAAAATTTAATAGCATTCGTAATCCAGGATTACAATTCAAAATTCCGATTGTGGATAGAGTTGCAGGAAAAATGTCATTAAAAATTCAGCAATTAGACGTTGTTGTCGAAACTAAAACAAAAGATGATGTATTTGTTCGATTGAAAGTTTCTGTTCAATATCAAGTCATCAAAACTCAAGTTTATGATGCATTTTACAAATTAGATAATCCTTATACACAAATAAC